>JACQKR010000062.1 GCA_016204425.1 Candidatus Levyibacteriota bacterium | reverse complement strand
TCTTTATACTATGAGATTACAGAATACGATATTTCAGAAGCAGAATATAAAAAAGACTTTACCCTTCAAAAAACTGGGTGAAGACAAGGTATATACGACAAAGCCAAGCATTTATGCTACAGATACTATCAATCAGAGGAGGTATGAAGCAGCAGAGCAGAAACTGCTTGATAAGGAAAAACACACACAGAAACTTGATAGTCTTGTTGATAGATCAGAAAAAATTCTCCTAAAGATATGTGCTGTTTTTCCTTTCGACCTTTTTCCAAATCAGCTCAGCATCGAACCGACACAAGTGAATCTCCTTTTTCGAGAATTCTTCTTTGATCAGAATATTCATAGTGTCCCAATGAAAAATATTAATGAGGTTGAAGTGCAATGCAGCGTCTTTTTTGCCTCATTGAGTATTGTCGATAACAGTTATGTAAAGAACACATTCGCAATGGATTATTTAAAAAAAAGGGAAGCTCAACTTGCGCGACGAATCATCCAAGGGTTACTGGTCGCAACAAGAGAGGGTATTGATTTGTCAAAATTTCACGCTGCTGAGCTTCGTTATAAAGCAGAATCATTGGGAAGGGCTCAGGCTGTGGAGTAGGTAGCTAGTTTGTGTAATAAGTAAATACCGTATCGGCAATATTCCTTCTCACATTGATAAGTGAAGTCCTGTCAACACTTCTTTTTGGATAAATATGATTTGAGAGTAAAACAATACCAACCCCTTTTTCCATACAGCAAAGCACATGACACCCGGTGAATCCTGTCTTGGCGATTGTATTGTAATCTGCAAATTTCCCCATATACACCTGATTCAACTCCCATCCAAGCCCGACACTTTTCCCGATGGTTACCAGCTGATTTGTCCTCATCCGATCAAGCATGCTTTCTGAAAAATAGTGTCTATTTTTATAGACACCGTTACTAAGTAAAAGCGTAAGGAAGTTGAGTAAATCCGGAACTGTTGAGAAAAGCCCCGCTGAGCCGACGACCTGTTTCTGCATAAGTTTGGAGGTTATTTCATCATGGACCTCGCCCTGAATGGTTCTTCCCCGCCAGGGATCTATCTCGGTAGGCGCGATTGCTTCTTTTGCGAATTGCTCCGAATGAAACGTTGTTCTATCCATATCAAGCGGTATGAAAAATCGCTCCCGTGCTGCCTGGTCAAGTGACTGGTGCAAAACACGCTCAATCACCATGCCCAAAAGGACACTCGTTGCGTTCGCATAGTCATATACGGTTCCCGGAGGGCTACGTAGTTCGGTGGTAAAAATCAGTGACAGTATCTCATCAGGGGTTTTATCTTTATGCAATGACAATTGAAAGGAGAAATCAAGCGTCTGTGTCAATAAATGCCACAGGGTAATTTGTTCGCGATCAGTATTTTGTATCTCTGGGATATAGGAAATAACCCGGTCGAGGAGTTTGATCTTCTGCTCATCCAGAAGCTGCAGAGCAAGAGAGGAAACAGGAATTGCCTTGGTAACAGATGCAACGTCGTATATTGTTTTCTCGCTTACCGACTGGGACCCGGCATCATAGGTATACCGACCGAAGGGAAGAACAAGACGGTCTTTTTTCGTCACGACTCCGATGACACATCCAGGAAAGATATGCTCTCGTATCGCTTGCGTCGCAATTGATGCAAGTGAATCTGCAAGGTGCATCCGGCAATTATAGCAAAAGTATTGATGAGCTGAATATAAACTGTATTACAGGAGAGTAAGATCAAATGAAATATCAAGTGCCTTTGCACTGTGCGTGAGTGCGCCGACCGAGATATAGTCAACACCTGTTTTTGCAATTGATGCAATATTTTCCAAAGAGACCCCGCCTGATACTTCAAGGAGGCACTGTTTGTTGACTATTTTTACCGCTTGAACAATCATGGGGAGTGAAAAATTATCAAGCATAATCATATCGACATCACACGTCAATGCCTCTTGCACTTGATCAATAGTCTCTGCCTCCACTTCAATTTTTATCGTTTTATTGCTTTGTACCGACCGGCAGGCAGCAACTGCCTTTGTAAGCGATCCGGCAACAGCAATATGATTGTCTTTAATGAGGAACATATCGAAGAGCCCCATCCGGTGATTCATTCCTCCACCGATTCGAACTGCTTCTTTATCAAACACCCGAAGACCCGGCGCGGTTTTTCGCGTATCCAAAATCTTTGCTCCCGTATGCTGTATTTCCTTGGCAAACTGACTCGTGAGCGTCGCAATGCCACTCATACGCTGCAAAAAATTCAACGCTGTCCGCTCAACAGTAAGAAGAGATCCTGCCGATCCGCTAACCCGTGCAGCAGCTGTTCTCTCAGAAACAGCATCACCGTCTTTTCTAAGATAAGTAAATGCAACCGATGCGTCATAGATTCGAAACACCTGTTCAATTACCGATAATCCTGCAACGATACCCTTCTCTTTGACGAGAAATATTCCGCTGCCTTGTACATTTTCAGGAATAATTGCTGCTGTTGTGATGTCGCCCTCCTGAATATCTTCTGCAAGGGCTTCTTTGATTAGATTGTTAACATCTTGTCCTTTATCTTTCATAACAATAAACCCAAATCTTCTCGTCATGCTGGACGAAGCCAGAATGACGACCACAAACATACATTTAAATCATCACTTGCTTTTTTTGTCCTCTTTCATGTATATAATAGGTGGCTTTATGAAATTATTGCTAAAAGTTATCTCCTATACTTTTCTTCTCATACTCTTCAATCTCATACTGCTTACACCCTCTTATGCTGCAACGATTCGAAGTAATGAGAGTGTTATTGTAACAGATGAGGAGCAAAATCTCTCAAATCTTTACCTCTTTGGAGAACGCATCGATGTCGACACGAAGATCAATGACGATCTGGTAGCAGCAGGAGGAAATATCACTATCAATGGAGAAGTGACTGATGATGTCTTGGCGGCAGGAGGGAATGTGAATATCGGCGGAACAGTCAGCGGGTCACTTCGTATAGCTGGAGGCAATATCAAAATCAGTGGCACGACAACAGGAGATGTAGTGGCAGTCGGAGGTACGGTAACGATTGCCGAAACAGCAAAGATCAATGGCGATGTGATCTTCGCGGGCGGACAATTGGAGTTGAATGGGCCGGTCAAAGGCAAAGTCATCATCCAAGGCGGCCAGGCGACGATCAATAGCTCGGTTGGCGGAAATGTCGAGGGAAATATCGGATCACTTGATCTTGGAAAAAATGCAGTCATCAACGGTGATCTCCGCTACACATCAAGCGAGCGGGCATCTATCAGAGACGGGGCGGTGATCCGGGGGAAACACGAATTCACCAAGGATGAACGGAAAGAAACAGCGGCAAAAGGCGCTGAAGGATTCTTCGCTGCTTTCAGTATCTACAAAATTATCGCTGATCTCATCTTTACCCTCTTCTTCGTCTTCATCCTCGGACAATTTGCAAGTACGGCAATCACACATGGCGCAACAAGGCCTCTTGGGAACCTCGTCAAAGGCTTTGCATACCTTATCCTTATGCCGATTGCCAGCTTTATCCTATTCCTTCTCATCTGGCTTGGGATTGCGTCTTTCTTGACCTATGCACTTTCTCTTATCGTCGCGCTGGCGATCGGCAAGCTGCTCGTCGGGTGGTATCTCCTTCACTGGTATTATAGGAGAGAGAAAAAAGACTATACGCTTGATTGGAAAGCCGCAATTGTCGGCGTCCTTACTATAACGTTCTTACATTTTATTCCGGTTCTCGGGTGGTTTGCCGCCTTCATCATCTACCTCATCGCACTCGGAAGCCTCGTCTCAACAGTCCAATCTGTGATTAGCATCGAAAAACCTGTAAAAGCAGCTCAGACAAAGAAATAAACGCTAAGAGGCGTCTGTATAATCTTCTTCCAGTGTATTGTTCACGTGCGCGAAGCATGGAAACAATGCATTTCCAAATGCTTCTCTGAAGTCACCAATAATCTCGGGCCTTGTATTATCGTACGCTATCATTCGATCAAACTCATCGTTTATTTCTCGCTGTTCATCAGGATCAGCTGTATCACGCAACCGCCTTCCAATTTCCGCAGCGTGCGTAACCGAGACATCAACTCCTTCATTCGTTGCATCAAATGCCTGTAAGCTTACACTAATATCTCTCATTCTGCCTATGAAATGTGCCATTCCATCTCGATCTGATCGAAATGGCTCTGCTAAATCATCGGAAGCACTTTTTTCAAGGTAGTACCGTGGATAACCTTTCCATACTTCATGATTCGGCGTTTGTTGTATTGCATATGCAGTTGCAAGCATTGCTGGGAAACTGTAACTTCGAGGCATAAGCGCACGTGCTCTTGCCCAGATAGCGACAATATCAAGTGGCTCCAAATCAAATGGCCCTGCAGCTTCTATCGCATCAGCCAAAAAACCATAGTTAGCCTTAACAAAATTTCTCTTCTCATCATTAGGTGTTGCATCATAATCAGCCTTTAGACGAGCAAGTATTGGACCATTCGCATTCAAAACATCGACGACTGGATGTGATCGTACCCCAGCTTCTGCTTCTCTTATCGCTTCATTTGAAATAACAGGCGTGATCGTTCTTGCTACTTCTTTATGCATGAATTCTGCAAGTTGAATCCTTGCCCAAGTTTGTCCAAGCGCACTTCCGAAGTTCTCGCTGACTGCTTGCAACACTGGTGTTTTTCGTTCTTTACCTAGTTGAATAATACGATCTAATTCTGCTTGTGCGTCTTGGTCGCCTGCTTCAATTCTTTTTGATAATTCCGCCTCTTTTTCTATAGGATTGTCTACGACGTTAAAATAACGAAGAATTGTAGCGTAGCTTTCTTCTACTTCATTTACTCTTGCTGTTACTTGCCCTAAATTATTTGCATTGAGCCTTACCTTATCAGGAAGTCTTCCCGTCATAAAGACTGTTCGAGGAGTTTTCTTGACATCTTCATCATCTATTCCTTGAGTGGCATAGCTGAGAGTAATGGTTTCGGCAAATTTCACTCTTGGCCCATGAGGGAGAACTTCAACGGCTTTACTCCATATTGCGATCATCTCTTCAGGCTCAAGAGTAAAATCGCCTGATCCTTCAACAGCGTCAACTAACATACCATAGTTATCCCTGATAAATGTTTGCCTTTCAAGTGGATCTGTTATTTGCTCATATTCGAGATTAAAAGGAACAACATGAGGACGGATGATATCGAGTGCATCGATGAGGGGGTGTTCTATGCCAATACCGAGTTCGGCGTTTGCGACCTGTTGGGGCGTGAGTTCTGCTCGTTCTGCTCCACCTCTCATAATTACGGCTGAGTATACGACAATGAGTATTAAATGTCAACAATATAGATAAATATAATTGTCTTAAGAGGATATATCTCTTTATCGCTTTGGAGATTGTTTGGCGCGTCGAGCCTTGCCGCCGGTTCCGACTTTGCGTCGTTCGCGGACTCGAGCATCCCTCGTGAGGAAGCCTTTTTTCTTCAGTGTCGTTCGATATTCTTTTGTGTCGTGCTTGCTTAAGACGTTTGCGATACCTTGGACGACGGCGCCGAGCTGCCCTGCTGTTCCGCCACCGGTGACGCGGATGGTAATCGTATGCTTGTTCTGCGCATTAACGACGCGAAGCGGCTCAGAATAGATATAGCGATCGACTTCATCCGGAAAAAATTCAGAGATTGGCTTTTCATTGACGAGAACATCACCTTTCTTAATCGGTGTCGTACCCCACATAAGTCCTTCTTTAACAGTCGTGTAGAGACGAACACGGGCAATAGATGCTTTCCGTCTGCCGACTGCAAAAACAAAATCGCTGTTTTTTGTTCTCTTTACTGCTTTCTGTTCTTCAGGTACTACTTTTTTTACTGCCATAATTTAATAATATTTGTCATTCTGAACTTGTTTCAGAATCTCGAGCGAAGAGAGATCCCGAAATAAATTCGGGATGACACTATGCGTCACTTTTTGTTTTCAGCTTTTCTGCAAATCGGTGCTCAGGACCGACAAACACTTTGAGACGTCTTAGCATTTTATCACGAAGTCTGTTTTGCGGTAACATCCCTTTCACAGCGTGCATGATGATAAATCGTGGATCTCGCGCCTTCATCTTGTCATACGACTCGATTGTCAATCCGCCAGGATACCCTGAATACCGGTAATAGACTTTCTGTTGCTCTTTCTTTCCCGTTATTTTTATCTCTTTTGCATTGGTGACAATCACATAATCACCACAGTCCAGATTGCGAACGAAATATGGCTTGTTTTTTCCCATCAGGTATTGCGCAATTTTCGACGCGATACGTCCGAGCGTCTGGTCTTTGACATCGACAAGATGCCATTCTCTTTTTACTGTTTTGAGCGTTGTTGGTTGTGTCATTTGTTGCATAGGTTATTTGTCTTTCTTTTTTGTCGTTTTCTTCACCGTCTTTGTAACTGCTTTTTTCGGAGCTGGCTTTTCCGTTTTCTTCTTCGCTTTTGGTTTTTTCTCAACAGCTACGGCTTGCACTGCATTCGCAGTATCAGCCGCCGCCTTCTGTCCCCGGGTTGCTCGCTTTCCTCCAGGAGTCGGGACAAGCGCCATTGTTCGCAGCTCTACCCATTCAAGCAAAACAACCGGTGCATTATCAGCAAATCTATTGCCAAGCTTTACGATTCTCGTGTAGCCGCCCTGTCTGTTCTGAAACCGGGGAGCAACATCCTCAAGCATCTTCTTTAAGGCATCAGGACGCAGATGCGGCTGCAGCAGTCGATGCGCGTGCACGCCACCTTTTTTGGCTTTTGTAACCAGTTTTTCGACATATCCTCTGACTGCTTTTGCCTTCCCTTCAGTTGTTTTGATACGCTCCTCAATGACAAGCGCATTGGCTAGGCTTTTAAAAAGCGCTTTTCTTTCATTCGTATCTCGACCAAGCTTTCGACCAAAGACATTTTTCTTCATATATACAAATAAACTTTGGTAAATTTTACCAAAGTTATAAATACGAAGCAAGAAATCCGACCTTGCCTTCCGGCAGGCAGGAATGCGAAACAATTTCCAAAATTCGAATGTTCAAATGCTCAAAACTGTTTATCGATTTGTATTTTAAACATTTGCATTTGTCTCGAATTTCGTTATTCGAATTTCGAATTTATAAACTTAAATAGTGAGTGATATCCCTTTTTCTTGTAGTTTCTCTTCAATGACCGATATTGATTTACCGCCCATGTTTCTCATTGAAATAAGGTCTTTTTTCGGTGTCTTGAGCAATTGTCCGACAGTCTCAATACCGCCATTTCGAAGACTGTTGTAGATTCGGGTAGGGAGATCTAATTCATCGATTGTCAAATCGGCGACTGCATCAGGAACGTTTGGCGTTGCTGCTGTTGCTTCTGAAGGCAGAGATGCCTTTGGCTCATAAATAAGCAAGAAAGACGATGCAAGGATCTTCGCTGCCTCATCAAGCGCTGTTCGTGGAGCAACTGTACCGTTTGTCCAAATCTTCAAAACCAACTTATCAAGATTTGTTTGTCTTCCGACACGTGTTGCCTCAACCGCGTAGTTCACCCGTCTGACCGGTGAAAAAATAGCATCCGATGGGATAACGCCAAGCGTTGAAATTCGTCGATCTTCAGCCAATGAATAGCCAAGTCCCCGCTCAACCGTCATTTCCAGATCAAGTTTTGATTTGCTTCCTGAGAGAGAGCCGAGATATTGGTCTTTGTTCATTATCTCAATACCCTCTGATGCATCAAGATCTGATGCGGTAATATCTTTTTGTCCTTTTACGGAAAGTTTGATTGTTCCTGTAGGCTTACTATCGGTGAGACGGAGATTGAGCTCTTTAATATTGAGAAGAAGATCGATGACATTTTCTTTGAGTCCCGGGATTGTTGAAAACTTGTGCTTGACTCCTGAGATCTTGACCGTTGTCACTGCTGCACCTGGAATTGATGCGTAGAGAACACGACGAAGTGCGTTTCCGATGGTATGGCCATATCCCGGTTCTAACGGTTCAATGACGAACTCGCCGTAATCGGCGGTTGTCGTTACTTCTTTCACTTTAAAGTCAAGGCTTGTCATATAGCTGTCTATTGTACCACTATCGAGAATAATATTCAATAATCTGCTGCATATTGAACGGAACCTCTATATCTTGACGTTTTGGCATACGCAACAGCTTTCCTACTGTTCCTTCCCGCGCAATAAATGGCAACAGTTCCTTCTTCTCCACTAACAGTTTTGCAACGTCCGGATTTTTCTGTATCCTATCAGAAATAGTAACGATGCTATCTTGCTTCACTTGGTACGAGGCAATATCTACTTTCTTGTCATTAACCTTGACATGTCCATGGGAGACAAGTTGCCTTGCCATATATCGTGTTTTAGCAAACCCGAGTCGATACACGACATTGTCAAGCCGTGTTTCAAGAAGGGATAGCAACATCTCGCCCGTATCGCCTTTCTGCTTTTCAACGATTTTGACGAGCTTGCTGAATTGCTTCTCTAAAATGCCGTACATTGCTTTTGCTTTTTGTTTCTCACGAAGCTGTAGTCCGAATTCCGACAATCGTCTTTTTCCTCTCTTTCCCCCATGAACCCCCGGAGGGGTATTCAGACGCCTGGCCAATGACTGAGACGACTTATCAAGGATATTGACTCCTTCCCGTCGTGCTAGCCTATGTTTTGGTCCTGTATA
>JACQKR010000006.1 GCA_016204425.1 Candidatus Levyibacteriota bacterium | reverse complement strand
TGTTAGTACCAAGACGAGCAAAATATCGAAAACAAATGCGTGGCACAATGAAGGGGAATGCCGATCGTGGCGTCGATCTCACGTACGGTGATTATGGGTTGACTGCCATGGCTATCGGTTGGATCAGCAGCCGGCAGATTGAAGCAGCCAGACGATCTATCACCCATTATACCCAGCGAGGAGGAAGAATCTGGATACGTATTTTTCCGGATAAACCGGTCAGCAAGAAGCCGCCGGAGGTTCGCATGGGTGGCGGTAAAGGAGACATACATGAGTATGTTGCACCGGTGAGGCCCGGGCGAATTCTTTTCGAAATGGGAGGCGTGACAAAAGAAATCGCGACAGAAGCGCTTCGGCTTGCAGCACATAAATTGCCAATTAAAACCAAATTTATTACACGAAATGGATAAACGATGAAACGAAAAGATATACAAGACTTACATACAAAAACAATTGATGAGTTAAAGAAAATGGTGAGTGATGGAAAGACGGCACTTATGGATATGAAGATTGATCATACACAATTTAAATTAAAAAATACGAGGTCACTTATGATGAAGAGGAAAGATATCGCGCAAATAGCAAGTATCATCAGAGGGAAGGAGTTAGTAAACAATGGCTAAAATACTTGAGGGGAAAGTTGTTTCAGCAAACATGCAAGATACTATTATTGTTGAGGTGCAGCGGATGACACCGCATCCTTTATATAAAAAACTGATGAAACGAAATAAGAAGTTTAAGGTTGCGACAGACGGGAAAACTGTTACAGTCGGTAGCAGAGTACGTATTGTTGAGACACGGCCGGTTGCAAAAGGAAAGCATTTTAAACTCATGGAGGTAAAGACATGATTCAACACAGAAGCATGTTAACATCTGCTGATAATTCGGGAGCCCGGGTACTCCAGGTTATCCATATTTTTGGCGGATCGAAGCACAAATTCGGAAGAATAGGGGACGTGCTCAATTGTGTCATCAAAGATGCGACACCAAACGGGCAAGTCAAAGAATCAGAGATTGTGAAAGCCGTTCTTGTTCGTTCGCGGAAAGAATTTCGCCGAAAAGACGGGTCGTATGTCCGGTTCTCGGATAATGCAGCAGTGCTTATTGATAACCCGAAGGACAAAAATCCACGCGGAACACGTATTTTTGGTCCAATTGCACGGGAGGTTCGAGACAGAGGATTTACCAAAATTGCGAGTATGGCAATTGAGGTAGTGTAAGCAAAAGAAAGGTTGTATGAAATTAAAAAAAGGAGATATAGTTGCAGTCGTTAAAGGAAAAGACGCAGGAAAATCAGGGAAGATCATGAAAGTGAACGCGTCGGAAAATAGCGTTGTTGTTGAGAACATAAATCAGTACAAGCGCCATGTGAAGAGTCGGACACAAACAAAGCCGTCTGAAATTATTACGATTACAAAACCCTTGCCTGTTGCGAATGTCGCGTTTCTTTGCCCGAAATGCAAAAAGCAAACGCGGATTGGGTACAGCATCGAAAAAGGAGAAAAAAATCGCATTTGCCGCAAGTGCAATGCAAAAATATAACTATGACAAAAACAGTGAGTGATTATAAAAAAGAATATATTGAGAATCTGCAGAAAAAATTGAATATCAAAAATCCAATGGCAGTTCCTATTCTGACAAAAATCGTTGTCAATATGGGGGTAAAAGATGCAGTATCGGATAAAAAGAATATGGAGCGGGCGACAAAAGTGATGGTGCAAATTACCGGGCAGAAGCCGAAGGTAACCCGCGCAAAAAAAGCTATTGCTGCTTTTAAACTGCGCGAAAGAGATGAGATCGGCCTCGTCGTTACCTTGCGGGGAAAACGGATGTATGGTTTTTTTAACAAACTCGTGAATATTGTGCTGCCTCGATTACGAGATTTCCGAGGCGTCAGACGGGGAAGTTTTGATGGACGGGGAAACTATGCATTGGGGTTTACCGAGTATGCATTTTTTCCTGAAATTGACCCTGCAACTGTTGAGCGTGCGCAGGGAATGGAAATTATCATTGTCACGACAGCAAAAGATAATAATGAAGGAGTCATGCTCCTTGAAACACTCGGCATGCCGTTTGAGAAAACACAGATGAACACAGATACCAAATCACAATGAAAGGTATGCATAGTAATCCGTGCCAATCTGTGTTTTTTTAAGAAAGTAGTTATACACGGATAGACACAGATAAGAGTTTAGCTTTAATTGACTGTACAAATTATCCGTGTATAATCAGTGTCTATGGCAAAAGTATCAGATATTGTTAAGTTTAAAAAAAAGCAGAAATTTGAGGTTCGATCGGTGAATCGGTGTAATATTTGTGGCAGAACGCGATCCTACATGCGCAGATTCGGACTTTGCCGTATGTGTTTTCGAGAACTTGCATCAAAAGGACAACTTCCCGGTGTCACGAAATCAACCTGGTAATCATATGTATAGAGTTGCAGATTTAATTATTCGAATAAAGAATGCATACCTTGCACACCGCAAGGAAATTCGTATGCCGTACTCTCGTATGACGAAAGCGATTGCAGATGTGCTTGTCAAAGAACAATTTCTTGCAAAAGTGAAAGAAGAGGAAGTGGACGGGAAAAAGATGCTCGTTGCCGACCTTCGATATGCGAGGCGAAAGCCGGTTGTATCGGACGTTTTAGTCATCTCCAAACCTTCGCTTCGTGTGTATATTACCGCAGGAGACGTGAAAAACCGACATATGAGAGATGCAAAGATCGCTGTGCTTTCGACGAATAAGGGCGTTATGACAGGAAAGGAGGCAATCAAGCAAGGTGTTGGTGGAGAACTCTTGTTCAAGATTTGGTAATTATGTCAAAAATCGGCAAACTTCCTATACAAGTAAAAGAAGGAGTTACGGTTACTATCACCGGGAGTGATGTAAAAGTGACAGGACCAAAAGGGGATGCCTCTTTTGTCGTACCGCAAGGCATTGTTGTAGAGCAGCAGGACGGTATGCTTGTGGTAAGACAGAAGGATCCGCAAAGCGTGACTGTTCGTCCGCTTTTTGGATTGACCCGCGCAATACTTGCAAATATTGTCAAAGGAGTAGAGGTAGAATTTGAAAGAAAGCTTGAACTTGCAGGGGTTGGGTACCGGGCGCAGGTGCAGGGAGCAGATCTTGTTCTTTCGCTTGGATTTTCTCATCCTGTGAAGATAAAACCTCCAGAGGGTGTGAGTTTTGCCGTTGCCGAAAGCATTATTACCGTGAAGGGTCGGGATAAGACATTGGTTGGAAATACTGCGTCCCAGGTTCGTGCAGTTCGTCCACCTGAACCGTATAAAGGAAAAGGAATAAAATATGTCGGGGAGCGGGTTAGGAGAAAAGCCGGAAAAGCTGCAAAAGCAGTCGGCGCCACAAAATAACTATGAGTAAAAAACAAAAACAAGTACAGCGACAACACAGAGTCCGGGTAAGGATTAAAGCAGTCGGCAATAATCCCAGACTCAGTGTTTTCCGGTCAAATAAATATGTGTATGCACAAATAATCGATGATAAAACCGGTAAGACGATTGTTGCTGTAACACAAAAAAATGTTGAAAAAGCTGGAGAAAAGATAACAAACATTGAGCAGGCAAAGCGCGTTGGTCAGGAAATTGCAAAGGTAGCCCTTCAGAAAAAGATAAAGGAAGTTATCTTTGACAAAGGCTCATATGCATACCATGGTCGAATAAAAGCACTTGCAGAAGGTGCGAGGGAAGGAGGTCTGGTGTTCTAATGAATAGAAATAGATACAATACAGATCCCGGACAGCAGCGGGACGAATTCGCAGAACAGGTCGTCAAAATCAACCGGGTCTCAAAAAAGACCAAAGGAGGCAATAAAATCGGCTTTTCAGCGTTGACCGTTGTCGGGGATAAGAAAGGTCGTGTTGGCGTGGGGCTCGGGAAGGCACCGGACGTCTCGTCCTCTATCCGCAAAGGAATTCTTTTGGCAAAAAAACATCTTATTAAAGTGCCGCTTATCAATGGCACGATACCGTTTCGTATCGATGTCAAGCTCGGTGCGGCAAAAATTATGCTTAAACCCGCTCCTCCGGGAAGCGGAGTCATAGCAGGAGGGGCCGTGAGAAGCGTTGTTTCGGCAGCGGGAATTCAGAATATTTCATCAAAAGTGCTCGGAACGAAAAATCAAGCAAGCAATGTCTACGCAACATTGTTCGCACTCAAGAAGCTTTCTGAGCGGTATAATAGTCAAGGAGCTTCCCAAACAACGAAGAAAGAGTAATAGATGCAACTATCGAATTTACCAAGCATTACAAAACGAAGGAAAAGGCGTCTTGGACAGGGACCCGGTTCAGGGCGTGGTAAAACTGCAGGGCGCGGGACAAAGGGACAAAAAGCACGAGGAAGTGTCCCGCTTATTTTCGAAGGTGGCGCGCTCCCGCTTATGAAGCGGCTTCCTTTCAGACGGGGAAAAGAAAAAAATAAATCATTCAAGAAACGGCCTGTTATTATCAATGTTTCAGCGCTCAACTTGCTTCCTGCGAATGCCACAGTTGACACCGCAGTATTAATAAAACACAATATCGTTTTGGAGAATGATGTAAAGCTCTATGGGGTAAAAATTCTTGGAGACGGAACGCTTTCAGTGCCGCTGACAATTACTTTACCGGTATCCAAAGGAGCAAAGGCAAAAATCGAAAAAGCGGGTGGCCTAGTCCAAGAGGCAGCTCCTGTAAGTCGTAAGAGTACTGCATGAATAACGTTTTCAGCGTTTTACAAAATAGTATGAAGTCGCCTGAGGTAAGGCGAAAAATCCTGTTTACCGGTTTTATCTTTCTTGTTTTTCGAATTTTTGCACACATCCCCGTTTCCGGAGTCAATCTTGTTCAGTTGAAGAATCTCTTTGAGCAAAACCAATTCTTAGGATTATTAGATATTTTTTCAGGAGGAACGCTTGCGAATTTTTCTCTTATCGCTTTGGGACTCAATCCCTATATCAATGCATCAATTATTCTCCAGCTTTTGACCATGGTGTTTCCGAAACTTGAAGAACTTTCAAAAGAGGGGGACGCCGGTAGGAAAAAGATAAATCAATATACGCGATTATTGACGGTACCGCTTGCGATTTTGCAGGCTATTGGCATGTACGCATTGCTTCGGAGCCAAAATATTATTCCTGTCCTTGCCCCCATTGATTTGATTTCATTTATTCTCACGATGACTGCGGGAACAATGCTGCTTGTGTGGATGGGAGAAATGATTACTGAACGGGGTGTGGGAAACGGGATATCGATTCTTATTTTCGCGGGTATTGTCGGTCGTATCCCGGTAGTTCTTGGCCAAACGATCACAACAGCGACTGCGGAGAATGCGATGAACATTGTGTTATTCGGCGGAATAGGCATTCTTCTTGTTGCAGCAATTATTTTGGTAAATGAGGCGGTCCGGCAAATTACGGTGTATTATGCAAAACGGGTCAGGGGGAATAAGATGTATGGAGGCCAATCAACACACCTCCCGCTGCGGCTGAACCAAGCGGGGGTTATCCCGATTATTTTTGCCGTGTCACTCGTGCTTTTGCCCTCACTTATTGCAAATTATCTTGCCAGCGCAAAAAATCCGGCACTGAGTAGTATTTCGCAATTTATTACGATATGGTTTAATCCATCGGGGCCAATCTACAATATTTTTTACTTTTTACTCGTTGTTGGTTTTACCTTTTTCTATACGGCAGTTGTTTTCAATCCCAAAAAAATCTCTGAGGAGATTCAGAAATACGGTGGGTTTATTCCGGGTATTCGACCAGGCACACCAACGGCGAATTATCTGAACTATATCCTCACAAGAATTACCATTGTTGGCGCATTGTTCCTGGGACTTATTGCTGTATTTCCAACAATTGCATCAGCCATAACCGGACTCCAAACATTAGTGCTTGGCGGAACAGGGCTTCTCATCGTTGTCAGTGTCGTTTTGGAAACATTCAAATCAATAGAGGCAAGCTTAGTTATGCGAAATTACGAAGGGTTCCTTAAAAGGTAATCTCAAATTTCAAATGTCAAAT
>JACQKR010000061.1 GCA_016204425.1 Candidatus Levyibacteriota bacterium | reverse complement strand
TACTACTTCTAATATTTTATCATTAACAAGTAGCCTGCGAACTTTCTATTCCGAAAACTTAGGATAACGCTATCAGGATCCTTCACCGTTTCAATGACCGTTTTTTTGTGCGATCCCCCTTCTGATAAGCTGTTGCTTTGCATGATCAGAAAACACAACAGGCATGAGGCTGATTATAGCAGAATGAGGAATCGTATCTACCCCTATCACTGCTATACTGAATAAAGAAAGGGGGTGGAATAGATGAAAAAACAGATTGTTGTCGTATTACTCGTTCTTGTCGGACTGTATTGGCTCATTGACCATACAGCTCCTTTGCCATTTAATCACGAACAATTCGGCTTGTATCAACACGGGATACACCGTATTATTGGAGTTGTTTTCTTCGCTGCGGCAGGACTCGCATGGTGGAAGTGGAAAGAAAAATAAGTGTGCTGTGAGTCACGACTATTTTCATTCAAAGATTTTATATGTGCAGACTTGCTAGCGGGTTAATTGTTTTAGGTGAAATTTGAAGTGTTTGATTGGATAGTAAAAAAGCTTCTCCACTGTCATGTATTCATCAAAAAGCCCGTCCCACCGGTCCGGATAATACATTCCCTGTTCCCACTCGTTCATTTTTACACCGTCAAGTTTTTTTAATAATTTGCTTATGACAGTATCAAATTTTTTTTCAAGCGAGCGCTTGCTGAAAACTCTTCCTCCCACTCTTGCCCCAAATGCATTACTTGCATTGAAAATCGGAGTTGAAAAGTTGAGAACACCCGCAAATGCTCTTGAGCATGATGTAGGGAGCCTGCCAAATATTTTTACCATCGGAAATAACATATCGATTACTATAAAACCAAGCAGCATATGAAACAATATTTCTCCATTTGTCCAGCCGGGATTCTTACTTTTTCTATCTAAATCTTCTTTTGTTATTGATGCAGCCAGATCATGGAACTCTGAACGAACTTCCTCAAATTCTGAACGGATTATTTCTTTTGTATTCGCCCCCATACAAAGTATTTATAACATATTAGAAGATTCACGAAGCTTACTGTCGTAGGTTTGTTTTCGCAACCCGGAGACTGTGACACTACATCTGCAGAATTTCCAAAACTTTGTAAAGAATAACTCCCGGCCAGAAAATTGCCTTGAAAATCCCGATAAGTCCATCCACAAATGAAGTCGCGTGCTGGATATAATACACGAGCGCTCCCAGCATACCTATCCCATAAATTGCACCCGATCCTGCATTATGCTTCATCTCTCTCACCTCCTTACTTTCCTTTATATGTAAGATACAACTTTATGAAGTCAAATGCTGTGACGCTAATCACTTCGTTTTGAGAATAGAATGAACTAGGTAGTTTGTGCCGGGCAATCACAATGGACATCAGCTTTACCGCAACCCTTACATTTCATCGTGCAATATCTGTCTGAGCCTCCATGCTTGTGGTTTGGATCATGCTCTCCAGATTCTGAACCACAGATAGCACACTTCCATCCTTCCGCTTCAACATTACATTTTGGACATTTCATGAAATCTTTCACCTCCTTTTTCCGGATTATTTTTTCTGTATTTGTTTCCACAACCAAACTCCAAGGAGAATTAAATCCATAAAGAGCACGATCCAAAATATGAACATAAAGAAGCCAAATCCCCCCAACATATTTCCATAATTCCAACCCATCATAGAAACCACCCCCTCTCTTACTTATTATATAGTACCTCATATTTATCAATGAAGCGTTTTACCGTTCTTTGACGAAAAAAAGGAGCATTGCGGAAATGACGGTAAGTACTAAAGAAAAATAAAACGGAACAAGCGGGTTAAAGCTATCCCACAAAAGTCCGGCAAGAAGTGATGCCGGAAGCGCAACAAGACCAATCACCATCTGGAAAGCACCGATAGATGAGGCGACATATTCTTTCGGGGCAAGCTCGGCCACCATTGTTTTCTGAACCGGCTCAAGAGCACCTTTGTGCAAACCATAAAAAATAAATCCCAAAACAATACCCAGGAAACTCTCAAAAAAAATAAATGTTACCGCAACAGCTGCCCAGAAAAAATAGGCGAGAAATAACACTTTTTTCCTGCCTATTCTATCTGCCAATCTCCCTGCGGGGATTGAGATAACCGCTGCCACCAGAGTGAATACAAGATACAAGATAGGCACCGTTGCGTTGCTGAATCCGTATTTGTTGGCAAAGACAATGAGAAAAGAGTAACTAAACGACCCCAAGGCAAAAATGCCGCTTAAAATAGTTAACAGCCGTAAATTATTGTCGAAATCCTTGAAACGTATACCCTTGAAGATTGTCAGAGTACGAGCCGGTTCATGGACAAAAAATAGTATGAGCAGTACGGCAAGGATCGAAGGCAAAGAAGCGAGTAAAAAAAGATTTTTGTATCCCAACGTTTGCAGGAAAAAAATGGCAATAAGGATACCGACGACCGCACCAAAATTATCCATTGCCCGAAGCAACCCGAACCTTGCCCCACGATTTTCACGCGTTGAAATATCAGAAAGTATGGCATCTCTTGGTGCGCTTCTTATTTTCCCGGACCGGTCTAACAACCTGAATGGAATTAGCCACTGCCAGCTCGGAGCAAAAGCGTATCCGATTCGCGAAATTCCCCCAAAAAAATACCCTGTCCAAACGAATATTTTTCTTTTTCTTACTCTGTCTGAAATGTATCCTCCGACTGCTCCCGAAACAGAAACGATAGCATCCCCTATCCCGTCAATCAAACCCAAAACAGCCATGTTCGCACCCAAAACCTGCGTCACAAAAAGAGGCCACACGGAAAAAACCATGTCAGATCCCACATCGTGCAAAAAAGACGCCAAAGATAAACCAAACACCAATCGCTTATCGCTCTGCTTTCTCATATTTCTATATTACTACGGAATGGAAGTAACTTACAGTAATTTATAATAATTAAGAGGCTTTTGTCGGGGAATTAAATGTTTTTTGCATCATTTACCATTTGACCAACACACATATAGTGCCGCAATTCCTTACTCCTCTATATATTTTCTCCTATTTTTCCCAACGATTATAGAACACAATTGTCGCGTACGTTGTCACCCAAACTAAAACAGCTAAGGTTATTCCTCCAAACACAAATGTCCCTAAATCCATTGGTATTGTCCCCTTAAGGGTATCAACGCTAAAGGTATGGAACCAACTTCTTGCAATACTAAAAAGGAAGTCAGGCGCCACAAGTGACGCAACTCTGCAAACGATATAAAACCCCAGAGAAACAACGGTGCTTGCATTGGCAAACGCTTTTGCATTCAACATATTCTTTCACCTCCCTCCTTGCCTGCCGGCAGGCAGGTCTTTATATTCCAGTTCTTGTATATCTGCTTCTGTGAATTTCTCGTTTTCTATTTGAATCGTCGAGCATGCGAGATTGCTACTCTTCAAGCTGTCATCCATACGTTTACTCGCTCCCGCAGTCTTCACTTTTTGACTCTGCTTCTTGTATATGCTTTTTTGTTACTGCCTGACTGAGAAATTTATTAACATCATCATTCATGCCGGCAAAGACTACCAAGCTATCGTATTCTTTTATCGGGAGGTCTTGAAAATTGCTTACTTTTTTTCCATTTATATACGCCTCTGCCTCACGGTACTGTAACGTATAGTTGATATTTGTAAACAGATCCTTCCACTTCGCCCCCTCACGCTCAACATGGACAACATCGCCAACACTATCGTGTAAGTGGGCTTTCTCTCTTTGCAGATCTTCTTCAGAATCTTCGTGGTTCTTACCGTTATCAAGAACACACGGCTCTATGCTCATGTATTTCTGGCCTGAGAAGGACACCTGCTTATTATTGTTGACGACGATAAACCCCGCGTGGTAATGGACTTTTTTTACTGGTTGCACCCTATCTTTTACCACCCAGACAAAACTCGCTAATGAGAAGAAAAAGAGCAGGATAACACTGTATAACAATTTTCTTGTGATATTCGTTTTTGCCATAGCACCTCTTATTTATGCTTATGACCACCCATCATGAACATCATCATGATTGGACAAATAAGTAGCAAAGCAAAAGGAAGAATACCTACGAAATTATTCGTATTCGTAATGAGCAGAACCGCAAGCACGAATGCTATTCCGGCCCACACTTGCCACATCGTCACATACTGCTTCATGGAACTCACCTCCTTATTCCCCCCAATTTTGTAGCCAATCCCTCATCAGGTCTATTTCATTCGTTTGGGCGGCAATGATATCATCAGCAAGTTTCTTCATTTCTGAACGCTGTGTTCCGTTTTTTAGCATACTTGCCATCATGACAGCCATTTGGTGGTGAGGAATCATTTCCTCGACAAATACACGATCAAAATCAGCTGCATCTTCAAGTCGGGTGATATCCGATTCATCACCCATCATGCCCATGTGCATACCGTTGCCTCCCATCATCCCATGTTGGCCCATTACTTGCGTGTCTGCCGGTACTTCTCTTCCAAACCAACTCTTATACCAATCTTTCATTTGCTCAATTTCTTTCCCTTGTGAATCAATAATATTTTGAGCTAACTCTTTTACTTCTATCCGTTTCGCTTTTGTAAGGGCGAGCTTTGCCATCGTTATTGCATCTTCGTGATGCGGAATCATTTGCTCGATAAAGTGAGCATCGATTGTGCGCGAACTTCCCATCATATTCTGCGTTCCCCCACGCAATCCCATCATCTGCATCATGCCGTATTGGTTATTGTTCACTGCTGTCGTTGCCAGGAACCATACAATGACACCCCCGATGAGGAAACCGATTATTCCATAGACTAACGGATCTCTTTTCATTATATTCACCTCCTCCTGGAAACACTTAATGAATGTTCAAAAACAATGAGTTTTAGTGTTTCTTGGATCCTCCTAAGAACGCTCCGTGAGTCGCGTCAAACGCGATCGAACGGAAAGTTCAGGAGGACGATCTCCCACTCAACAATCATATTCAGCTTATACCTTTTTTGCAATCTTATAAAGTACAAATACGAGAACTACGACAAATAGCAGGTTAAACAAAATGTTTCCTCCCACAAATTGATTGACATAACCGCTCGCATTGGTGATCATTTTCGTAAATCCTTCTGTGTCTTCCATGCCAAGCCTGCCGATAGATTTAAGATAGATTATTAAAACACCTGTGAGGAAAAAAATGATACTTGCTATTAAATTACTAACAATCACCGTACGTTCTTTACCTAAAAATTGAAAACTGAATACTTTCTTTCTCAAGAACATGAACTTTGTCATCTTCCCCGAAAGAAATACGGAGATAAACAAAAGCGGCATGACCATTCCCAAAACATACATACTACCTATTGCTAAGGCCCCAAAAAAGTTAGGAGATAAAAATGTAAGTGCAAGTATACCAATGAGAACCGGTGCACAACACGCACTGGTAATACCTGAAAATATACCGAGGGTAAATACAGACAAGGGATCAGTTTTTCTTGTATCACCGCTTGGCAATTGGGGCATTGGAAATTTTAGTCCTAAAAAAGTTATGGCTGAGACCAATAGCATGACAAACCCGCCAAGATAATAAATACTGTCATGATATTCAAATAAAAACTTAGATAACGCTGCAACGCCCAGAACGGCCGGCATCATCACCGCAAAAATACCTGCACCAAAAATGAGCGTCATCAGTACTACCTTTTCTTTCTCTTTAAATACGTTCCCTAAATACGCCGGTAGTAAGAATGAAATACAACAAGGTGCAAATAATGCTACGATACCTGCGACAAATGCAGCTATAAGTGATGTCTGTAAAAGTAATGCTTCCATATTAAGCTACGCTTAAGCTGCGCATCCTCCCCCTGGCGTTTGCAAACCGGGTACATCTTGTACGGATTGACTGACTATTTGTGCCCCCTGGGCAGAGGAGTATTGTTTTGATAAGGCGATTTTTGGATCGATGCTGCCCCATGCTTTGGCTTGCTTTTGAAAATATGCTGCCTGCTCTACATATGTCTGTGGAAACCAAAATGAATTGAGCGCGAGAACGTCTTTATAGATTTCTTTTTCTGAAAGACCTTGGCTGACAGCGAGCTCAATATATCCCAAAGCTGCCATGCCGTGGTTACAGTCAGGGAATGATGCCGGATTGTTACAACAGGGACGGTATACGTTTTGAGAGATTCGTTGTACCAGTTCTTCCTGCTCTGTTGTCAGTTTGATAATTGGTGTTGAAGAATACAATTCGCTGGTTGCTTTTGCGCCCAGGCTAAAGCCTCCTGTTGATGCATAATTCATATGATTCCCGCCTCCTTCTGTTTTCATAGCTCCTTCATCCAAAAGCTTGCTTTTATTCACTAAGCCAAACGCCCAGAGCGTATTCACCATAAACCGTGCATTGCTTTCAGTAATCACCATATGATCTTTCGAAGCATTCACTAAATACCTCATCTCCGCTTTTGCTTGTGACTCATTTACAAACAGCTCTTCATACTTTTTTTGATCAATAGCACCAGAACCGATCAGCTGCTTTCCGACATCGTTCCAGACAACGCCGAGTGCGAATCCTTTTTGTGGAATTACCTGCTGTTTAAGTATCTGAACCAATTCTTCAGGTGATTTTGTTTTCTTAGAAAGTTCAATAACAGCATCGTTGAAATTTTTTTTCATGAAATAGTACTCGGTAAATCCAACAAGCATTGAAGAATTAATGACAAGAAGTATCACGAGCCATAACGGAATTGTTCTGAAGATTGCCTTGGGTATTCTAAGCTCAATATATGCATCTTTTTTCTTCATTTAACTACCGTTCCTGTAAGCGTAAAGGTAATCTTCGGAGTACCTCTGTCATTCGTTTCCACTGAAACAAAACGAGTGATGGGTCCAATGCCTTGCGGGCCATGAAATGTCTGGTCAAAAATAGCAGTTACTTTTGCTTCTTTACCGACGGGGACTTCGCCCATCCAGCTGGAAATGCCACTCATTCCAAAATCCGGGCTGTCTTTCCCATCAATTGTTACATGTGCTTTCGTACAGTGACAAGAGGTTTTAATATTAAAGAGCTTGAGAGGATCGCTTCCCGTATTCTTGATAGTAAATGTCTTTGTTGCCTTAGTTCCACTATATGAAATGTTTCCCCAATCATAGCTTGTTGGTTCTACTGTTTCCGCTTTTGCCTGCCCGCCATCGCTTTGCGAAGGCAATTGCAGGCGGGCGTTTTGCGAGCTCGAAATTTGAGGAGTTGAGGAACTATTGCTAACAATAACTACTCCGCCAAACAGAATAATGAGTGTTAATGCACCAATGATAAAAATGTATTTTTTATCGTTCATATTACTTATCGTGATTTCTAAACAATGTCATGATCTCTTCTGCGGACCGTTTGGCTTTTCCCTTGTTAACGAGGTCGACCACACATGTTTGAAGATGGTTCTCCAGGAGAAGATAATCTATCTCTTTAAGCGCACTCTGTATTGCCCGTGATTGATTTATGACATCGATACAGTATTTTCCATCCTCTGCCATTCTCAAAACTGTATCCAGATGTCCTTTCGCTATTCTGAGTCGATGAACGACCCGCTGTTGATGCGTCATATCTTTCATCCCCGATCCTCCCATTGGGGATATGATATGCTTGAAACGATAGTCTTGTATGTGATTTCTGTCACACTAGGGTTTTTATCTGTGAGAGGCAAGGAGTGAGGCATTCTGATGTTGTAGAATACCAAAACAACCCATCTTAAAAAAATCAATGGGTTGTTTTGCTGTAAGCAGCTTAATTTTGCGGGTTTCCACAAAGACTGCTGTTGTTTATACCTGTTTGCGTACCATCAGCACCAGGTCCCGGATAAGAACCGCCGGGATAATGCCCTGATTGGTCGTTTCCCAGATTCCAGTCCTTGCCAAAATATCCAAAAGAGCCATGACCCTGACAGTCTGTATGACTGGCCGAAACTTCATAACCTGGTTGTGTACCATAATCAGAACCATCACCTGAGTTGCTTGCAAATGCCGGAACAGCTAGGGATCCAAACAGCAACGCTGAAGCAGCTGCAGTGTATGCTAATTTTTTAAAATTCATGCATCTTTCACCTCCTCTCTTTGTTGAATATGCTGCTAATCTAGTCTTATTTAGAGAGATTGTCAATGATGTGTACCGACGATATCACCAAAGAAAATCATGAAGCTAACTAACAATTGCATGATCGTATTATTATTCTATAGTTAGCTTCGGGCCGTGGTCTTTGAGCCATTTGATCTGCTGCCGGTACGACGGGTTGAAATTCCTGACTTTCGTCCAGAAATATTGTGTATGATTCTTCTCAATGGTATGAGCGAGCTCATGGATGACGACATAGTTGAGAACGAGGAGTGGCGCCATGACCAATCTCCAGCTGAACTGCAACCGGTTGTCATGCGTACACCGCCCCCACTGCGATCTCGTGTCTGAAAATGTGATACTTCTAAAACTTGTTTTCATTTCTTTTGCGTAGAATTCGACTTGCTTTGTGATAATTTCTTTTGCTTGATGCGCATACCATGACGTCAATTCTTTCTCTCTCCGAAAAAGAAGCGCCTGGGGAAAAAGGAGCAAATCACCCTGAACTTTTATCTGAGTATAATTACCCGGATGAAGCGTTAGGGTTTTTCCTAAAAAGAGGCGTGTTCCGTCTTGGCGGAATTGCTGACGTTTCTTTATCAAATGCAGGCGTTTTTCAATCCAGTCTTGATGCTGCTCTACAAAACTGGTGATCTGCCTCCCTGAGACGCCATGAGGCGCCTTCACAACGAGTGTTGCATCCGGTGCTATCTGCAGGCTCATCGACCTCCTGTCGGATGTGATAATGTGGATTTTTGGCATATTAGGCATGAAGAAGCTCTATCCTAGCACATCTTCTCAAGAAGAAAAAGAACCGATTAATCTGAAAAAATGATCAAGAGACAATGTATAATGGTTGAGTGAAAAACACGTTTCTAAAACTCCCACAAAATATTTATCTACTCTCCGTCAGTCAGGTAATCGGAATGTCCGCGACAACGATCGTCACATTGCTCGGCGGGCTAATCGGCGCTGATATTGCTCCCGCGCCTTTACTCGCAACGCTTCCTGCGACAACAATGATAGTCGGCGTTGCGGTTACAACTATCCCTGCGGCGCTTCTTATGAAAAAGATCGGCAGAAAAAATGGGTTTTTGCTGTCTGCTCTTCTCGCCTCCTTTTCAGCCCTCCTCACAGCGTTTGCCGTCTTTCATAGCAATTTCTTCCTATTCTGTATAGGTACTTTTTTAATAGGGACAAACGGTGCGTTCGTTCAACAGTATCGTTTTGCAGCAATTGAAAGTGTAAGTAAAAATATGGCCAGCAAAGCCGTAGGGTTCGTACTGCTTGCTGGAATTCTCGCAGGTATTATCGGACCTGAGATAGCAAAACGAACGAAAGATCTGTTTTCCATACAAGAGTACACCGGACCATTTGTTTTTTTGGCAGTGCTTTTCGTCGTTTCCGCTTTTTTACTTTCATTTTTGAAAAATACCAAAATACACGAAGAAGACCTTCATAGTAAAGAAAGACCATTAAAAAGTATCATCATACAACCGCATTTTTTCATCGCCGTTTTAGCTGCGGCTACGGGATTTGGCGTTATGACGTTTATCATGACGGCAACGCCCATTCATTTACACAAAATGTCACACTACAGCATCGATAATACTGTTTTTATAATCCAAAGTCATATTATTGCCATGTTTCTCCCATCTCTTTTTACAGGAATTCTTATTCAGCGGTTTGGCGTATTTCGTATCTTGCTCGCAGGATTAGCCAGTTTTTGCGTCACGGTAGTTCTAGCAATCAACGCACATGCAGTCTTGCCATATTGGGCAGCGCTTGTATTGCTTGGCATTGGGTGGAATTTTCTTTATATCAGCTCCACTGTGCTTTTGGCACAAAGTCATTCCCATCTGGAACGATTTAAAGCACAAGGAGTGAATGATTTTATCGTTGTTTTAAGTCAAATGCTTGCGTCGCTTTTTGCAGGAAGTGTATTGTTCAGTGAGGGGTGGATCAATCTGAATTTATTGACGCTGCCGCTTATTCTTATCTGTTTTGTCATCTTTGTTCTTAAACGGAAACAATTAGCTATCGCTCCCTCCGTGTCTCCCAAGGAAGAAATACCGCTATAAAACTCTCTTTTTGAAAAATTTTCATTCTGATGTACTGAGACGAAGTTATTGTAAAACCATCGTAATACATCTGGTTATGTTTGTGCATTTAAGAAAAAAAGGGCGGGTTAGAACGCATCAAAGCTTGCTTATCATTTTGCCCAGATAATCTTTTCGGGGAAGGATCCAATATATTGCATTTGCCCGTTCTCAAACTGTAAGGAGTCAATATGGAGATTCGGGACGCTTAAGACGTGTCTTTGCACAACTGCAGTTATGACAGAATTATATTCTTTTAGAAAACTCTCATCTACGGGCCACCTACCAAACTCTGCTTTCTGCAGATTCATCTGTAGTGTATCATTTTCCCAACCGGCATCCAGCTTTATATAAAAAGTCGGGTCAGTCGGCACATACTTCACACTGTCTCGCATAGCATGTACAAGATCTTCCGGGTACCCGCGTGCAATAAGAAAACCGGGGATTCTGTCTAAAATAAGTACACCCGAAATTTCCTCAGTACCATCATCATTAATCTTTATTTGCGTGTCTCGTAAGAAATTGTATTCCCATTCGTCATTCGCCAAAAGCGCAGTCAGCTCTGCACTCGTGAGGGATTTGTTGATATCTATTTTTCCTTCAAATTTTATGCTGTTATTCGGAGTACCAGTTGAAGGCTTGTAGCCAAAATCAATTGCTGTTTTCTCAACCGCGCTTTCGTAATCCTCCTGGCTATATTTGACGCCTAAATCCTTTGGCTTGTCTGACCCAAACACCGCAGAAACCCCGGGAACAAAACCGAAATATCCACCTATGAGGAGAAGAACTACTACGACAAGTACGATAAAGCCGCCTAAAATCTTTAAAAACTTTTTCATATTGATGAGTCAGCCTCATCCCTTATAGCGCAATCCAGCGCAAATTGCAAGATAAAACCAAAAACTTTCAACACTCTAAAGATGAGTATTAACTTTTCTCACCTTCGTCTTTTGGAGCTTCCTGTTTTGGTTTCCGTTGCCGCCAGCGGTCCATCCACCACGGCACTGTCAGCATCGGGCCAAAAAGCGTCCCTGCAATAGAAAACAATTTCGCCTGCACTGCTGAGAGCCCAAAAACATTTGTTACGGTAATCCCAAAAATCTGTGTATTCAACATATCGGATACCGATATCTCATATGAGCCGGTCTTTCGAGGCGTTAAGATCCAGGAGATAGATCCGCTGCCCTTTGGAGCGAGCGCTATTTTCTGTTCTTCTTTTGCCGGGCTGAAATCAAAACTCGGAGCACGTAGCGAGAGGTACGACACGCATTCTTTTTTCGCAGTATTTTTGACTTGAATAAGAATAGCTTGTGATTTGTTCTCTGACATCACCCGCTCGGGAGGAGTCGCATTCCAGACACAGGGAGTATAGTCATCACTTATTGCGCCATATGCTTCCCCTGTATCATCAAGAGCAACCGCCAGGCTCTCACCTTTCTGCAGATTCGTGAGAAGAAAAACACTTGCGAGGAATACTACTATTCCTATTGCACCGATCAGAATCTTTGCCATAATGTTTGGGCAGGCAATTTCCCGTATTATACCGCTCCGCTTTGAAATTGCAAAGAATTAAGGCGACATTGAAGATTTTGTGAAATGAAGTATTGTTAGTGGGCTTGTTGATTACCGCTTTTCAAATTTCCAGAGACTGAGAGGATAGTAACATTGCTTGGATCTTTAATGACAATGTTGGCAGTGTCATTCTTTCCTGGCTCGCCCGCGTCTGTGAAGAGCCATTTAATCGAATATCCGGATTGACCATTGAATCTTCCCGTACCTTCTCCTTGATAGGTATCAAACCCTGCGTCAGGATTTCCTTCATCAATGCCCGGTTCATCAGAGCAGAAGGCAAAGTCCAAATCCTCAAGGTGAAATTTATTGCCTTTGTCCCAGTTGATCTCAAGATTATTTGGTCCGTCTGTAGCATCGCAGTAGAATTCAAAACCATGGGTCACTCGAACGCCTGCTCGAGTAAAGACGCTTCCTCCACCTGTCATTTTACCTTCGGTTGCACATGCATTCCCTATTCCTTGGACACCATCCACATCATACGCATCAGCTGTTGCATCCTGAAAATCATTTGGATTGCTTGTATCTGTTACCCGAACAAAATGTACGCAGCCGAGATTAGCAGGAACTTCTACTCGTCCATCTTGAGCAACATTCCCGGCGATTGTCCAATTCACACTATCCGGTGACACTTCAACCTGTGCTGTTTCTACCGGGTAATTGGGGTTTGTTGCTTCAACGATGATTACTCCACTTGAAATCCCATTGTCAAATCCAAGCGTAATTGAACCTCCAAAACCAAGAGAATAGAAATTACCGTCAGTTGTGTTGTCTTCAGCAACACCAAGCGCAGATGTCGGATCACTTCGAATAGCTGGAACGGGATTGCCATTTTTCATCAAACCTTGATTCGTACCCACAACAGTGTCAGCCCATGGACCCAATCCATCAGGTGCTGCTGCAAGAGTAATTGCTGTAAAGAATAAGGAAAGAGTAAGAAGAGGAATGATAACGAGTAGTCTTCGTAAAAAAGTATTCATTGACAGTAACAGAACTATAATTACAAATATTTTATAAAAAGGCAAGTAATAATTGTGTAATAAATTGCCTCGTGTGTTCGGAGTCTACTCTTTTATCTTTACGACAACTTTCCCTTTCGGATGACCTTTCTCCAGGTAATCAAATGCTTGAGCTGCTTGATCAAGCGGAAATACTTTATCAATTTGCGGCTTTATGACTCCCTGATCGACAAGTTCTGCCAGACGATTCAGACGTCCTGCAATCGTACCTGTTGACTGGGTAAGCGCTGTTACACCATGTTGTTTGGCAAGATCCGGGTCGGGTTGGCCGGCCATTGAAACTAAAACTCCGCCCTTTTTCAAAACAGCAAATGACTTATTTGTCGTCTCCCCTCCAACTGTGTCGAAAACCGCATCAACGTTTTCCACTATCTCTTCAAATTTCTGTGTTTTATAATCAATGACTTCGTCTGCGCCCAAGTGTTTAGCAAAATCAACGTCCGCTGTTCCAACTGTTGTTATTACGTACGCACCGAGATGTTTCGCAAGTTGAATTGCAATCGAACCGATACCTCCTGCTCCCCCATGAATCACTATTCTCTGCCCGCTGTAAAGCTTGATATGCTCCTCGAGTGCCTGTACCGCACTTACTCCAACTAGAGGTAATGAAGCTGCTTCAAGAAAAGTTACTTTTTTTGGTTTTTGGGAAATGTTCTTCGTATTTGCTGCTGCATATTCGGCGAGTGATCCTGAGCCACCATTTACAATGAGTGCTTGTCCATATACTGCGTCACCTATCTGCACCTCAGTCACACTCTTTGCCACATCTGTAACAATACCTGAAAAGTCTCCGCCCAACGTTACGGGGAACGACAGTGGAATTCCGTCTTTCATATACCCGAAGCGCAGTTTGTAGTCAAAGGGGTTAATACTCGCTGCGTGCACCGCAACAAGAACTTGTCCTTCTTTGAGCACGGGTTGAGGGGCATTACTGTTGATCTCAATAACCGATGAATCGCCATATGTATTATATTGTGCAGCCTTCATATGGAAAAATAATACCTCTCGTACTTTACTTTGTAAAGTAGTTACTTTCAGTAAAGTATTTAACAAAACACCGGGAAGAACTGACATTACCCCAGTTTTTCCTCAATTCATCACAAGCTCATCTCGTCATTCTGGCCCCGACAATATCGGGATCCCGATTCGTCGGGACTTGTCCAGAATCTCTCTGGTTTCTGAGGAAAGCGATCCTGGATGCGCTCGTTCCTCACTTACCAGGATGACGAAAAATAAATACAAAGTGGGATAACCTCGGCAGGAAGAACTATTGACTTAGCGCTTGCAAAACCAGTAGTATAAAGACTCATGGCGAAAACAGAGGAAAACGAGACACCGGCAACCCCTAACGTCTGTCCCAAATGCGGAAGCCCGCTTGGCGAAATCACGACGACCAAAACAGGACGCCAGTTACAGCGCTGCTCCAAAGGCTCCTGGGATCCTGAGACTCGAGAAAACATCGGATGTGATTATGTCAAATGGCATGAAGTACCGCCCCAAGAACTCGATGAGAAATGTCCCAAATGCGGTGCAAAGCTCGTACTGGCAGTTACCCGTTTCGGTAAAAAAATGAAAAATTGCTCAACAGGCGGCTGGGATAAAGAAGCCAAAAAAGCGACCGGTTGTGATTACATCGAATGGATTAACGGAACCACTGAACCGCTCGATGAGGAATGCCCGGTTTGCGGCGAGAAGCTTGTCCTCTTCACAACTGCGGCCGGTAAAAAAATGAAGAAGTGTTCAACCTCCGGATGGGATAAAAACGCACGAAAAGCAACCGGCTGCACCTATGTCTACTGGCTTAAGCCGGGCGAATATCCGCAAACAATAGATAGTGGCGGCGAGGAGTTTCTTCCTCCTGAACCAAAAGAATAAGACTCACTCTCTCCTAAAAAACTCATGTGCTTGCATCAAATTATTTTTTCCTGGTAGTATAAAGTTATGACTGAAGACACTGGACAACGACCTCCTTCCCCCAGAGATATACGAATGTCACGCCGTCAATTTGGCAGAACAGGAGCCGACTACATAGTTGCAGGAATTCCTATTGCTGCTTCACTAGGTGTCGCAGGAGCATTTGGGACAGAAGCTGCCAAACAACATGATAGGAAGCAAGCAAGTTCTGCAACGCAGACAGCCTTAGCAGATCTGGGAGTTGGTGGACAGGTAGGAGCGATAGAAACAGCAGAGGCAAGAATCGGGCCGCCGATTTTTGAAGATCCGGACGCACAAGAAGCTGCAGATCAATTAGGACTTGCCCCGGGTGACTTCCTGTATGTCCGGGATGAGCTTCCGGATTCCTATGAAGCATACAAAAGTGACCGGCTCTTCCCCGTCTTCCACCCGAGAGTCATGCAACAAAAAGAACTTATTTACAATCTTGCAAGAGAACACAGTGTCCCGCCGAATATCATAGCAACGCTCATGTCGATAGAATCGGGAGGCAATCCGCGGCCCCCTGTCCATGGAGAAAATGAGATTACCGGCCTCTTCCAAGTATCAGCAACACTTCATATGCAAGATGAAAATTCAGATGATTATGACAATCCTGAAATAAACGGCAAACACGCAATGCTTGTGCTCCGGGATAGCATACGAAGCGCAAAAGAATTTCTCGGTGATACAAATCTAGAAGATGTCTCCCCCTACGATGAACGACCGGACGTGTACCTTCGCGCATTTGCGATGTACAATGCAGGCCCCACCGGCGCATGGAAGGATTTTGATGATCAGGAATTACCTCTTGAGGCACACCAATACATCCAGCATACAAACCGATTTTTTAAGGTTTTTGAAATCGCTCACAAATTGCGAGAAAAAGGGTTTGATGACGTGCAGATCGCTGAGAAACTCATATCGGACGAAGTCGACGCCAGAGCAGAAGCATTTAGAGAGTTTGGTACGTCATTCCCGACACCTGATGATGCTCTCAAATACCTCTCCAAAGACACTATTGAATTACCAAAAGTTGCAGATTATGCCACACAAACATCAGAGCAAGACGCAGAAGAGGCGCTCTTCCATGTGTATATGGACTTTAAACATGGTAATCTCGAGTATGAGTACGATCTGAATCCTGCAGTCCGCATGCACACGGCAACTGCCGCGGGATTTGTGACAGAAGATCCGGTGAATAAAATCGTTGACAACTGGTTCTCACCTGAGATCATGAATACGCACCCACTCGATTAACAAAGGATTATTTTTTTCGTCCGAGGAATTGATCGCTGAAGAGAAACCCTGCAGCTAAAGCACCGGTCAACGGTCCAAGCAGATAGAGCAAAAACTCTTTGCTATGAACCCCTATATGCAAAACATCTACCAGTATCGGGCCGAGGGCAACAGCCGGATTAAATGCCGCTCCTGAAATCGTCCCCGCTGAAAACGCTCCTGCAAGAACAGTAAACCCTATTGCCAAACCATAAAACTGGTTGGGAGTGTTTTTCTCGGCTGTTGCCGTATGCAGAACAACGCTGCAGAGAGCAAAGGTGAAAAATGCCTCGACGAAAAACGCATCGACATAGGTCGCTCCCTCGCCGACCCGTACCATAAACATCTCTCCTTTGAGCAAGAAATAGACGATTGCCGCAGCAAATCCTCCAAGAAACTGCACCAGCACATACCGCAGCGCATCATACGCTGAAATTTTCTTTCGCAAGAATACGGCGAAGGTTACGGCAGGATTGTAATGACCCCCTGAGATATATCCTCCCATGTATACCATCGCCGTGAGTATTGCGCCAATAGCCAAAGGATTCGCACTCAGCGAAATCACAAGAACGAGAAAAAATGTCCCGATACATTCGACAATATATTTTTGCATCTTCTTATTATACAACACCCTCCTCTTACCCCATTCTTACATAGTTTTACGTATAATCCAAATAGCCTGTGGTTAACTATGAGTCAAAAAACTATTGTCAAAATTCAGCGGTTTTTGAAAAAAAATGCAGATGCTATCCAGAAACTTGCGACAAAACACCATAAGGAATTTTTACGTGGTGAAAAATCCAGAACAGACCTGATTGAGAAATACCAAAAATCACACAGCAGGATCATACGGGAAATTGCAAACAACCTTGATATTAAAGACCTCAAACGGGGTACAAAGCTTTTTCAAAAAATCGTTGAACAATTTGCTCACGAAGCAGTGCAAAACGGACTAACCATCGAGGAATCTGTCGACGGCACAATATTTCTTAAACAAGCTATCTGGAAAAAAATGGAAAACGGAAAACTCCTCAAAGAATTGACTATTGAAGAATATCATAAGATTCATCAGGTCATCGACAGGTATTGCTATGTCGTCACCTCAAAAATTGCATTCACGTATCATAGGGAATTTCAAAATATCGAAGGCAATCAAAGCTATCTGGCAGAGGCAAGTAAAATTCTTTCTTCCTCTCTTGATTATCAAACAACGCTCAATACGATTGCCACACTTGCCGTCCCCCATACCGCAGACTGGTGCGCTGTCGATATACTTGATAGCGACGGAGTCCTGCAGCAAGTTGCAATAGCACACAAAAATCCGAAGAAAATAAAATGGGCAAAAGAATTTCAAAAAAAACGACCAACCGACATGAACGCCAAAACAGGAGTCCCAAATGTTTTACGAACAGGTAAATCTGAGCTGTATCCTATCATTACTGAAGAGATGCTTGTTGCAGGCGCAAGAAGTAAAAAAGAACTCAAACTTATCCGGGGCATCGGATTCACTTCGGCAATGGTTGTTCCTATTTTTTCGCAAATAAAACCAATCGGCGCGATTACGTTTGTTACCGCTGAAACGAATAAACATTACAATCAGGGAGACCTTGCCATGGCGCAAGAGCTGGGAATGAGGGCATCTATGGCAATAGAAAACGCACGGTTGTATAAAGGATCTCAGGAGGCGATTACACTCCGCGATGATTTCATCTCTGTTGCCTCCCATGAGCTGAAGACACCAGTGACGAGCGTCAAGATGTTCACGCAGGTACTGAAAAAACATTCAGAGCAAATAGGCGATGTAAAAGCAGTAAATCATTTATCTAAGATGGACAAACAACTCGACAAGCTTACAGAGCTCATTTATGACCTCCTCAATATATCCAAAATTCAGGCAGGGCGAATGGAGTTTAGAAAAGAACTCTTTAATTTTGATGATGCAGTCAAAGAAGTGATTGACGTATTGCAACAATCAGCGACCGGACACAAGATTGTCATACAAGGACAAACAAAGAAAAAAATTCGAGGAGACGAAGAGCGAATCGGGCAGGTTATCAACAACTTAGTCTCAAACGCGGTAAAATACTCACCAAAAGCAAAAAAAGTTATCGTCTCTCTTTCATCTGATAAAGAAAACGTCCGAGTTGCTGTGCAGGATTTCGGTATCGGTATGGAAAAAGCGCATTTGGGAAAGATTTTTGAACGTTTTTATCGTGTCTACGATACCGCTGATAAAACATTTCCCGGCCTTGGAATAGGGCTCTATATCTCCTCCGAAATCGTCAAACGTCATGGTGGAAAGGTCTGGGTAGACAGCACGATAGGAAAAGGATCGATATTTTACGTTTCTCTACCGATAAGATGATTTTTTATTTTCCACTCAGGTGGGTTTTGAAAAATTCGACTGTTCGCTCCATGGCCTGATTGAAGCTTCCCCCGGTAATATTGTGTCCCCCGCTTGGATATTCATAGAACTCGTGCGATACCGCTGTTGCATCAAGAAGTTTTATAAGGTCCCTGCTGTAGCCGATATTGACGACCTCGTCATCTGTGGCATGATGAATCCCAATCGCACCCTGTAAATCGTTCAAGTAGTTTGTCGGTGCTACCTGAGACCAAAAAACGCTCTCAGCACTCGGGCTTCCGTACTTCTCAAAAATTTCCCTCCTTCTGCTGAACCGCTGCGTGTTAAATTGATTTGGCGAAAAGCTTGCATCATTGATGCCATACTTCCGCTGATCAGTATATGAATAGACAGCCCCAGCCCAGATCACAACTGCAGGAATATCCGGCTTTGCTGTCATACTCCGTAAAACAATATTCCCCGCCATACTATGCCCCCACAAACCAATCTTTTTAGGATCAACATAGGACACTTTTTGCAAAGCTGCTCTCGCATTAAGCGCGTCCATGACGTAATCAGAGCCATAGTACCCGCCCCCCGGCTCCCCTTCCGAATCTCCGTGTCCCCTAAGATCTATTTTGAAAACGACAAACCCCGATCTTGCCAGATAATCCACATAATCACTATATTGCGGTCCGAGTGTCGCATACTGTGCCGGCGGAATATATCCATGGATAACGACAATTGCCGGCCAGCCGCCCGGAGGCTCTTGTCCTGTCGGAATTGTCAACAATCCGTTAATCTTCAATCCCTCAGATGTATAGCTCGTCAAATAGGTTGTATAACTTCCATTACCTGAAACGGTTTGCGTATCACCTAACGTGCTCTCATATGTTTTTTCGCGAAGATACGGAACTGTTAATTCTTGATATGGAAACGGTGTCGGTGAAACCTCCCCATTGGAGAGCAACTGTGCACTTTTTTGCTTCGCAGGATTGAGAGAATTAATTCCTAAAAAACCGAGAAAAATAATACCCAGCAAAATAATCAACCATAGTTTATTTGGGCGGGGCTCTTTCGTGATTACCGTGTTCCGGCTCTTCTTTTGCATACGTTATTATAAAATATTTTATTTCAGCGAAGAATGCAACAGAACTAAGCACTATAGTCGATAGTGCTTAGTATCTGAAAACTGAATGCCTTTACCGCATCATCTTCATGTTTTTCACAAACCCATGGTGACCTAAGCCACCGAAGACATACTGCAGGTCAATGCCATTTGCGTCTGCCCATGCTTTCATATCCGCATGCAATTTTTCTTTCTCTGCTTTCCGCTGCTCGGCAGTCATGTTCATAAAAGCTTCCCGACTTGCTGACTTTTTTTCAAAAAGCTCCTTATGTTTCGCAAGGACAGCTTGCTTCTGTACTTCTGTAAGCTTTCCGTCTTTGACTGCTTGCGTTAAGTACTCTTCAAAGCGTGCTTGATTTTGTGTAAAATGCTGCGTCCTGACCTCATCAAACACTGTCTGCACATCGCTCTCTTTTAGTCCGAATTTTTGTGCGATTTTCGTCACGATATCAGCATTTGGATTTGTTGTTTGTGCCGAAACACTCACAGCCCCGAGCATTGTCACTCCGAGTACTGCTGCTGCAACCGCCGGAAATACTAATTGTTTCTTCATATTATAATTTCACCTCGACTTCCCCGATTGATATTTTAATTATAAATAGTAGCTGATCCCGCATGGTCGAAGACCTGTGGGGCCC
>JACQKR010000060.1 GCA_016204425.1 Candidatus Levyibacteriota bacterium | reverse complement strand
CCATGAACAGAAAAGTCATATGGAAAGAACTCACCATACATATAACGTATGCCAAGTGTATATCTGTATGGCATCTCAACCATATGTTGTTTTATTTTTGCAACGAGATCGATGTAATCTTCTGGTGAATACTCTTTATTGAGAACTAGATACTGTTTTCTCGAATGTATAGCGACACAACCAAATAGATCAGAACAGCCCATGTCAAAACACGCATCGCAATATTCTACATTTTGTCCCCAGCCACCTGTACTAAATTTATTGCCGCTTCCTACAATAGACCACCCATCGTAGCACAGCTCGGCATTCAAGCCACCGTAACTTACGTCGTATGAATCCTTGATACCGCTAATCCCGCCAAGCACGTATTTGCAATTCTCTGCGTTATACGTGTCAAAACAATGAAAGAGATTACGTGCATTCTGTACATTGTTGCCTATGACACTTTGAGTTTGATCGAACATTGCATAGCGTCGCGGGAACGAGAGCTTAAAAGCATCGAACTGCGCACAAATAGCAGAAAGTACCTTATAGCTCCCAAGATCATATTTCTTTCGCTCTTTTTTATATTCTTCTTGCGAATATTGCTTATTAAACATCTGATGTTTCGCATTACGGACATTTACGCATCCAAAACAATGGTGTGACCCGCGTACATCATACAATAACTCCGAATCGTAAGAACCCCTCACGTATTGAGAAAAATGAACAGTGGAATTACCAATCAGATCCGTCCCCCCATAACACATTTCGGATTCTCGTGCATATGCAACATCAAACGAATCTTTTGTTTTATCGGCTCTATAGCTATAGTATACGTCTTCACAGCCCACTATGCTTGCGGAAAGATAGACATTTTTCACATCTACACACTGATTACAATAATCAGAGTTTACGGCGTTGATTGCATAAAGCGCCGGGCGTGGAACTTTCCGCTGCAGTTCTTTTAACTGAACAAAAAATGGAACATTAAAATCGTAGTCTTGCCCGTAGTCTAGCGGGTCCCATTTATCAGAGTGCCAACACGAAAGACAGTAAACTGGGAACGGGACATCGCTCGAAAAGCGAGTAACAATATTTTTAGAGCAAAGTCCGCACTGGCGCTTATAAAGCATCCTCTCATTGCGAAACATCAAACGCCTCTGAAGCCGACACTCCGGACAAAAAGTGGGCGCGGGCACTTTTATCTTTGCATAAAACTCAAAATCTTCGGGTTCTATCTGAAAGTCACTTTTGCAATTCTGGCAGGTTTTAGTTTCGGCGGTCATCGGCGTGCCAATCTTTTGTAAATACGATTGCGGTGATCTGCTACAAGCAGTTTAATTGTGTGCTGTCCAAAAAATTCAAAAGCGACACGCCAATCACGCGTAATTCTAAAAGAGTACACGCCTTTTAACGGAGCTCCGAGTGGCTTTGTATGCAAACGTGGATCAAAAGCGTCAACGACAAGAATATCGAGTAGTTGTGCTAGTTTCTCCTGAACTTCGTACTGGAGTTTTTGAACATCATGAAGGAACCCGGCGCCATAGACAACTTCATTTCGCGCCAGTGCGGACATATTTCAAAAATGATGCGCCGCCACGATAACGTGCGATTGGCTTCTCTTGAGCTCTTTTAAGAACTTTTGCCACAAATTCGCGGCGATACTCGCCTTCTGCATCACCTTCAATATCCACAAGAGCGCTTTTAATCTGGGAGACATCCCGCCGCAATATCTTAATTTCTTTATTCAGCTCCTTGATAAGTGTTTGGGTTGCCATGTCTGTTATGTTAACAGAAAATAAAATAGCTATGCAACCTCTGCTTGATAGCATTGCTCACAATAAACGATTTCGGGGCGATCAGACGAGTAAGAGGTTTTAATTTCTTTGCCGCATTTGGAGCAAGTACGATCGTAAAACTTGGGTTTGGCGCTACGAGCAAAGCGTGCCTTAATCCTACACATTGGACATTGTATAGGAATCGGAATCTGCATGGTCCTATATAGAGGTAATTCCTGTGCTATAACACGAAAAGCATTGCCGCAGGTTTGGCAAGCGATTGTTTCGTTTGTAATACCATCGTCAACCGCCCTAATATCATCAGGAACCTGCTCGGCAGATATTGTGGTAGCATGCGAGCTTGAACCCTCTTCCCGCCACACAAAGCCCAGCAAGCGCACCTCCTCTTTATTCTTGGGCCAAAATTCGGAGGCCAGCGACTCGTTATATGCAAAATGCAAAATGGAAATCGGCAAGTAATCACCGTAATTCCACGTCCTCCCCTGCTCGTCTACAAATGGCCTGTCTTTCATATCCTTTATAATTTTATCCCTGAGTTCTATAAACTTTTCTTTGGTATATATCTTATTTAAAATCGCGTATTCTTTCTTTTTTAGATTAACGCAGCCGAATACGTTTTTAGAAGATATGGCGTAGATAGAATACTCAATATTCATTGAGTTTGGCCAACATTCAAATGAAAACTTTACATTATTGGAATTTTCTCCAACCACCGCGCTTTGGTATATGAGCTCCACATCGTTTCCCCAACCAGTGTAATCATAGCAGTCTTTCGCCTTTGGCACGGAAATAAGTTGCACATAGCGAGAATCCTCTGCGCCGCTTACCATGAAAACGTCCTTTGCGTTTTTGGATTCATAAATATAATCGCCGGTAACATTTAGATTCAAGCTGTTGCCTATGTAGGCTCTGTGGGGATGTTTGAGCCAAAATGCTCGCGCCGCTTCTCTATGCACCGCCAGCTGAGATCTTTTTGTTAGATTCATTTCTGCCAGTTTTTTAAAATACTCTTCTTTTGTATACTGCTTGTTAAATATGTAGAAACTCTTGCCACGTAAGTTCACACAGCCGAAACAATTTGTACACCCAAAACACGATCTAGAAAACCACACGTCCACGCATCCATCGCACTCTTCAGAAAAGTAACAACGATAACACTTGTTCATACCCACGCACTCGTAAAGCAGTTCGCTATCTTTTATTCTATAACAATCCAAAGAATCTTTGAGATTGTTCAAAAAAACCGAGTATAAAACATTCTCGCAAAAGTCAGCCCAAAATATAAGATAGCAGTTTTTGCAGTGCCCCAAGCTGGTGGCGTAATCACTATTTATCAATGTAAGATAGGCGGCTTCGAGAGCTTGGAATGGTGTTGAAAGCTGTAGCTCTCGCAATTGTTCAAAAAATGGCCTTTTGTCATCATACTCTCTGCCATATTCTGTGCCATCCCAATCATCAGCCCACCAGCAAGGCAAACAATACACCTTGAGTGGACTTTCGGGATGATGGATGGTAATTATTTGCTTGCCGCACTTACCGCATTGACGCCTGTATAGCTTGAGTAAGTTAATAGATGCAAACCGCATCATCATCCTACACTCCGGACAAAACGTGGGCGCGGGCACTTTTATTTTTGCATAGAAATCAAAATCTTCGGGTTCAATGACAAAGCTCTGCTTACAATTCTGACAAGTTTTTGTTTCGGAGTTCATAAATTTATCGTCTTATCCTAAATCGTGCTGGCTCCACAATTGTTGTGGCCTTTTGTAATAATTTATGATCGGCCTCGCGAAGAAATCTTGCCAAAACTTTTTTAATATCACCAGCAGTAAAAGAAAATGGTATGCGTAAAACAACGACCCCAGCGTGCGTGCGAGGCGGGTAAGTAAAAATATTTGCGAAATCCAAATCTCTCGTGACCAGAACAAGCCTGCGTTTTTTCGCAAAAGCGAGGATTTGTTCGTCTGCCGCGCGATCTAAACCAGCATCGCGAACGTGAAAAACATTTGATTTTTTATGAAATATATCTTTCGCCGAATACGGTATATTTGCGTCCAGCAAAAAACCCATTTAAACCTTCGCTAGAGGCCTAATCTCTTCTCCTTTCAAGAAAGCAAAGGCGTAAGCAACTGCCATCCTAATTTGATTTTCCGTCAAACCGTACTCTGTTTTTATATCCTCAAATTGCATGCCTCCGGCAAGCGCGCCCAAAACTTCTTCCACGGTTATACGCGTGCCTCGTAAGATAGGTTTTCCGTGCCGTATCCTCGGATTGATTACAACATTTATCATATTTGGCATTATAACAGTTTTGCAAAACTTAGCAAACATATCAGACTACACGTATAAGTGATGTATGAAAACGGTCTGGGTGATAAGCATTGAGCCGCACGAGCGGGATTTTGGGTAAAGTACCTGCCGACATTTTTTCTGTAAGATCTCTATCAAGCCAGTCTTGATCGTAGCCCAACAAAATAACATCTGTGTTCAAGCTTTTTAAAACCTCGTAACTTCCCTGCTCTGTATCGCCGAGCACAGTGCATGAAACACTTTTGAGAGCTCGTACATTTGCAAGCCGCGTTTG
>JACQKR010000057.1 GCA_016204425.1 Candidatus Levyibacteriota bacterium | reverse complement strand
GTTGTTTTTATTGTTCAAAAATATTTATGAACTGCTGCCCAAAAGCAACTTCTCAGTTTGCATACCTCCTAAATTCTGGTGGAGAGAATTTAGGAGGTATTTTGTTTTTAGTGCCGTAAACTTCTGAGCTTCTCGCGCCAGTCGAAAGTTTGGAATGTTTACTCCGGAAATTATTTATTGAGTATAAAAATAGTCGCATTAAAACGGAAGTAAGAAACAAGAAGTAAGAATTGCGAATTAAGAACAGAAAACTTCGCACTTCGCACTTCACAGTTCAACTTTATAGAGAAAGGGGGCTTGCCCCTCCGTAGCCCGACCAATCACGGTTGTTAACAATAAAATGATTGGAGCGAAACCCGCCTTCGCTAAAGCTTCGGCGGGCGAAGGGGGGTGAAAATAATATGATAAATCGAAGAATGGCAATGAGTGGCTTGTCTATTTTGACAGCACTCGGACTCTTAGCAGGCAGTACGCTAGCTGCATTTTCAGACACAAATACAAGTTCGACAAATACATTCTCGACAGGATCACTTGATCTTCAATTGTCGAATGATGGGACAACATTTGCTTCGGGTGGAGTCACGGCTACGTTTGGAGCAAGTAATTTGGGGCCTGGCGATACATCTCCAGTTGGAACGCTCACAATCAGAAACGCTGGCACCCTTGCTGCCACGGATATAGATATTGCATTTGCAAATGTCAATTCAGATCTTGGAACTCCTTTGGACGCTGTACTTAGAGTAACAACCCTAACATATGATGGAGCGAATATTCTACCATCATTAACTGATACAGATTCAAGTGGTTTCATAGAGCTTGATGAGTTAGCAGCACAAGGTCTAAATGGTCTCGCGTTAGCAGACCTTTCTCCAGCAGATCATGAGCTTGTAATGCAAGTTACAATGGACCCAGCAGCTGACAACAGCTATCAAGGGGATAATGTCACAACAGATTTAACGGTAACGCTTAATCAATAAGTGGTTAGCTAATTTCGCTGGTAGTGGGGAACTGCATCGCCTCACTACCAGCACCCTAGGGAAACACGCGAAAAAAAGGAACAAAAAAACATATGGTACATAAAATAATTCACAATTCATTTACCAGAACACTTAAGAAAATTGTTCATATTACGCTCACTTTAATCCTTTTTCTTATTTTGCCGGTCGTCGTCCTGACATTCTTCACCTCAAATACAACACTTGTTGATGGCTACCGTTCATTCGTCGTTCTCTCAGGCAGCATGGAGCCTGTCCTTCCGGTCGGAAGTATTGTGTATACCCACAAAGACAAATCCTATGCAAAAAATGACGTCATAACATTCAGTAATAAGGACGGAAAGACAGTCACGCATCGCGTGACAGAAGTAGTCCAGGCGAAAGAAGGGGTATCTTACAAAACAAAAGGGGACGCAAACAATGTCGCAGATAAAGAGATCGTGCCGCTCACAAGCGTTGAAGGCAAGATAGCTGTAGTCGTTCCCTATGTCGGCAAAATCGTCAATTATATGAAGACGACACAAGGCTTCGTCGTTCTCATCGTCGTCCCGACTGTCATCTTCATCCTTTTTGAACTCTGGGCAATAAAATCAGAAGTCGACAAACACATAAAGAGAAAAATTGAAGAAGGGCTGGGAAAGGCTGAGGCCTAGAAGTAAGAAATGCGAAGTTAGAAGTTCGAAACAGATCCTGGACAAGCCAGGGTGACGTCATTCTGGGGAGCAAAGCGACTCCAGAATCGTACTGAGATCTTGAGAAGTGCAGAGATAAGATAAGATGAAAAAGAAACTGTCCGTAGCACTGTTAGCCATATACAGTGTTTTTATCGCAGGATTGGGCTTCCATGTCACAGGAGCTTTTTTTACCGATTCTTCGAATTCGACAACCAACGCCTTCACCGCAGCAGCGACCTTCCCCACAGCGACACCAACACCTACGGGAACTCCACCAACTGGAATAGCTACTCACGTTGTTATCAGTGAGGTACAAATTAATGGTACAAATGCAAATCAAGACTTTGTAGAGTTATATAACCCCACAGGGTCATCAATTATAATTACCGGGTGGAAATTAAGAGTAAGAAACTCTGCTGGGACAGAGGATTCATTAGCTGTTCTTCCAACAGCTTCAATATCTGCACACGGATTCTATTTGTGGTCGAATAATCAATCCGGATTTAATACATCAATTGGTGCTGACACAAGTAACACAAACAACATTTCACCAAACAACAGTATCGCTCTGCTTACCAATTTAGACAGCATTGTCGACCAAGTTGCATGGGGAAGTAGCACAAATCCATTTATTGAAGGATCAGCAGTTACTTTAGATTTCACCAGCGGAGGGAGCATTGAACGTAAAGCGCTTTCATCCTCCGATGCTACATCAATGACTTCTGGTGCAGATGTTTCAAAAGGAAATGGATTTGACTCGGATAACAATGCAACAGACTTTATTTTACGAACGACGGCGCAACCACAAAATAGCACGAGCGGAACAGAACAACCATGAAATTTTTACAGCTGAAAATATTTCGAATACTTAGCCTTGCTGTCATCGTCGCGCTGATTCTGACGCAGACAGATGTTCTCTCGACATTTCTTAGACCGAGAGAGGCATACGCGGTCGGAGATTTGAGCGTAAATTGGGGAATCGGGAGCGGCAATGTCGGACCGATCTTCGAAATAGACAACATGGCGCCTGGCGATAGTGAGTCACGGGACGTCATGATTACCAATAACGCGAGCGTTGGTCGTCCACTTGGCGTACGGGGTATCAGAACAGATGATGGCTCAAGTATCCTGCCGGAGAAACTGCTTATCGTTATCAGCGAGGGAGGCAGTGACGTGTATGGCGGCACGACAGGCGAAAAAACCCTTGCTAATTTCTTTAACGACAGCACTGAACCGACATTTATCGAATTTTTCACAATCAGTCCGGGCGACACGCGAACGCTTACTATCAGTGTCGAGTTTGATGAGGATGCTGGCAATGACTTTCAAAACCTCTCTGTTGTGTTTGATATCCGTATCGGCATCGCATTTGATTTGCCGGAGGCGTGCGAGGGGATGACGTTCAAAGGAAACCCGATCTTTGGAACTGAAGGCAACGACAAAATCAAAGGCACCAACAACAACGACCTTATCCTCGGCCTTGAAGGAAACGATGAGCTTGACGGCAGCAATGGCGATGACTGCATCATCGGAGGAGATGGGAACGACAAGCTCTCGGGAGGAAATGGAAATGACATTGTCGAAGGTGGCTTAGGAAGCGATAGCGCAAAAGGCGGAAATGGAAATGATCTGCTTTCGGGAGGAATAGGCAGCGACACCCTCGATGGTGGGAATGAGAATGATGAACTGTATGGCGGGGAAGGAACGGACAGGATGGAAGGCGGGAACGGGAAGGACAAACTATTCGGTGGATCTGGGTCTGACTCACTCGATGGAGGAAATGGAAATGACGAACTCACAGGCGAAGACGGTAGTGACTCTGCCAACGGCCGAAACGGAACAGACACATGTGTCGCAGAAACGAAAATCTCTTGCGAGATATAGCTAACTTATAACTCTGAACTATGAAGTTTGAAGTAAGAATTACGAAGTTCGAAGTTTGGAATTCAAAATAAGATGGTGAGAAAACCAGAAGAAATAAGACCGAGAGTCTTCAAGTTTGCACTACGGATCATTAACCTTTGCCGCTCACTATCGAAAGAGGAAGTGAATAAAATATTGATTAGACAAATAATTCGATCAGCCACTTCCATAGGTGCAAATTTAGAAGAAGCTGCAGGAGCACGAACAAGAGCAGAATTTATTAATAGTACAAACATAGCGAGAAGAGAAGCGAGAGAAACACATTACTGGTTAAAAATCATTTACGAAGTAAACGATATAAAAATAAAGAGAAGAATGGAAGAGGTCTTAGTTGAATCAAACGAAATAGTCAGCATATTAACGAGCACGATGAAAAAGTTGCGATTGAATACTTCTTAATTCGAAGTTCGCACTTCTTACTTCGTGCAGAAGGGAGGTGAATAACATGTTAATCAAAAAAATTGCGACTGGTGTTGCGACAGCTGCCCTGCTCACAACATCATTCATTCCGGCTGCGTTTGCAGATACGACCGGAGAAATCTCAGGTAATGGCTCCGGTTCAACTAACAAAATCATTGTGAATGAAAATTGTTCAAATATTGTTGATCAAACAAACATCACAAAGGTAAAAACAACAGTACATGCAACCGCAAATACAGGCGGCAACACAGCTAGTGGAAATACAGGTGGCGACGTAACAATCGACACGGGTGCTGCTTCAAACGCTGTCACTGTCACTGTGACCGGTGGAAATAATGATGCAACAGTCAACAGCTGTTGTTGTTCAACAGGAAATGTTGATGCGACAATTTCGGAAAACGGAACGGATTCGTATAACAAAATAAAAAAGAATTCGTCAAATTCAACACTAGTCTCTCAGTATTCAAAAACCAAAGTCAAAACAAAGGCAAAGAAGCTGAAGGCAAAAACCGGCTACAATAAAGCCAATGACAACACCGGAGGAACCGTCGGTATCACAACCGATGATGCCAGTAATACAGTCGACGTGACAGTCGATGCTGGTCATAACACACTTAATCCTTAAGTAATATTTGGATTAGTACACAAAAGCCCTGCCCTAATCGGTGGGGCTTTTGCTTGGTTAGAAAGAAGGTGTCCTCTCAAAATTTATAAACGTACGACTTGCGCAAAACTTGTCATTCCGAACCTGCCTGCCGGCAGGCAGGGATCCTGAAATGAATTCAGGATGACAAAAAGTGCGTAAGCTATATATGGATAAGCTTGACACAGTAATAGAATCGTTTTATAGTGAAATGAGTGAAAAACTCTGCCATTTTCATCAGTAGTATCCTTCTCACGCTTCTTTGTACCTCCGTTGCTTCAGCTGAAACACGCGTTGAAATATCAAATAACGGCTCTGGGAGCAAGGCAAATGTTACTGTCCGTAACAGCACGTCTGTGACCAATCATGAAAGCTCAGACTCAAGCGTCAAGACGAGTATTAAAATCACAACAAACGGCGAGACGAAAACATACGAGTCTGACAAACCGGGAAGTGTCCATATAGAATCTTCTGACGGGTCAGCAAAGGTTGATGTCAATCAAAATGACAATGTGATAAAGCAAAAGATAGCTGTACGGAAAGAAATAGTAGAAAAGTCACTTTTCAATAACTATCTCTCTATTTTTGAAGATTTGAAGAAAAAATTTCGTGGCTTCTTTGGCTTGTCATTCTGATCCGGCTTCGCCGGAGAAGAATCTCAGGAGATGCTGAAATGAATTCAGCATGACATTTGTAGATTTACTTCTCAACCAATACCGCGGTCACCACAAAACGTTTTGAATCCAAAAATCCGGAGCACGTGTAGAGAGTAAGCCTTCTATCGGGAGTGTTTTTCAAGACGCTTGTATCAGACGGTGATACTTCCTGTGTCGTCTGCACGGTAAATTGTTTTGTTTTGCCATCTTTAAAGGTGAGTAGGAGGCTGTCTCCCGGCTTGACGAGGACGAGTTTTCCGAGCAAATTCGGCCAGTTATGACCGTACAAAATACTGTTTCCCGGATTACCAGGAAGCGGGGAAGTCGATAGGTAGGAGACACCATCCGGGGTGACACTCCACGTACTATTTTGCAGGGTCATTGGTATGACCGGCAACGTCTTCTGAATCGAGGGAATAGTCAAAGAAGTTGGCATATTCACCGCTTCGGAATAGGTATTTGCTGCGGATATATCCTCAGTTGCAAATGCGAGACGGTTCGGGTTATTTCGCTGCCAGAAAAGATAGGATGAGAACAAAAGAAGGGCAATACCTGAGGCAATAAAGACCTTGGAAAGAAGGCGTTTCATAGGTTATTTATACTTATCTTCTTTTCCAAAGAGCGAACCGACGATAAAGAGAACCAGTCCGACTGTCGACATTCCAAAAGTAAATAGTATATTCCCTGTTGATGCCAAGCCCGCGACAGCGCTTGTTGCTGCACCTAAGACTGAGCCGCCCGTACCTCCGGATGAACCGGATGACGATCCGGATGAGCCTCCTGCGTCGCCATTACACGCGTAATCGGTATTTTTTGCGAGATACGGAGTATCCTCTAATCCCCAGATTGCACCTGTTGGAACATATATCCATCCCTGGTTTTTTAACACTTGGATGTCGGCGTCACTAAAGCCCGCTGCTTTCATCCAATTTGTTTGTATTCCCTGTCCGTTATCTGCACAAAAACACTGGACTAAGCCATTTTGATCAAGCTGGTAGACTTTGTCCGATCCATTATATTCGGCAGAGCTGCCGACAATACCATGAGTTCCGCTGTCGTAGCTGGCTTTTACGGTGCCTTGAGGATTAACACAAGCCGGGAAAGAGGGAATCGCGACGGCAAACACCGGACTTCCGATGGAAGCGTAGAGGAGAAGCATGAGTGTAGATATGAGTGATTTCTTAAACATAAAATGGCCGAAAGTATATTGTTATGGGATTGTATCAAAAACCTATAAGAATTGCAAGTCCTGAGGAATATTAGAATGGGAGAACGAATTTAAGCAATTTTTTGATCTTATACCACATATTTTCCTCTGTAGGCTCAAGCATGGCTGTGGCCGTAGGCTCACTGCCTTCGTAGTGTATTTTTAGGGACTTATAACCTTTAGTTTTTATTGTAAGCTCCTGCGCCCCACCAAAGTAGGGAAATACGTATTTCCCCCCCGTAGGGCCTAAAACGCGGCCATAGGTCGTAATTTGGGCATTCTTGATACGCTCTCCAAGCGTGTTTGTGATGGCTATGCCTATATACTTTGGGTTATAATACCGTGTTAATGCTGAAACTGCCTGCTTTGGTGTGCCGTCTGACTTCCAGAGTGCCGTGGAACTGTCGCTATACGTCCAATAATTCAGACCCTTTACTTGTCTTGTCAGAATCAGCTTCATCAACGCTTCTTCTATCCACCGGGTCTGTTCTTCCTCAGTCATCTTTCCGTTGATATCAAGAATCGGAGCACCCCATTCACCTAAAACGACGTTTCCAGCTGATGCTGCTGCAATTTGCCGGATATCAGAAACGAGCTGGTCCGGACTTGCAACGTAGTGATCGATAACGACAAGCCCGCCGAGCGCTTTTGTCGTCTCACGATCCATGATAAGTCGGGCAACGTCGCCGTTCATCGAATTGTAGTTTGTTGCGACATTTTTCCCTATGGATTGAAACGCGTCTTTTGTAACAAGATATTCATCAATAAGAAATTTCCGGTGTCCCTGTATGTCTTTATTTAGTCTTGGATCGCCCGGTCCGCCATTCTCACATTCAGGGCATGCTGAAAAAACATCCCCGTCCTGAAAAAGTTCAGGGTGTGAAAGAATGAATTGTTTTGTCTTTTCGATGTGCTCGACGCGAGAGATTTTTGGATACTTAAACCAGCCTTCCCAGCCGGACCAATTTCCCCTGAACCAAATCTTGAGGTTATGCTTTCTTGCAAAATTCACCCACCTGACAAGATATGAATAAAATTCGTCATCATACGGTGTTGCTATACCCACATGTGTTGCGCCGGTCTGTGCAATATTCACCATATGCTGATCTATGACGGCGTCGAACGCATCATCGTTGAGTTTCTCACGTGCTCTATCACGGGAATATTTCATGGTATCGATTGATTTGAATTCCCAAAACGTATCTGCCTCGGTTTTGACTGACTGGTTTGTCAAAAGAAGCAAACTTAACAGTATTGTCGCAATAAGTGCAAAGAGTTTTTTCATATTATCGCTGATTCTTATAGACAGCATCTGTTTGTAGATTCTTTATATACTCTTCTTTCAGCTCATATATATCGGCAAACGGGTATTTTGCAACGAGATTATACAATTTGTAGCCTGATGTTTTACTGACCAATTTAAATGAGCTGTCGTTGTTGTCGTTGGTACGCATCACTATCCACCGTGCCCATCGGTCAGGAGCAGTCGTCGCCGATTCCCAGTAAGCGCCTGTCCCTTCATGGATAAACTTACCCATCGGCAAGCCGGAGGAGAAGATGATCGCATCATGGGATGCAGCTGAAATCAGAATAAAACCTTTTTCATCCTTTGCATACTTATTGAGCCAGCCGCTTACTTCCGTAACGTTTTTCTGGCTTGATCCTACTCTCGCATCATCAATCGTTACCGCATCAGCGCTTCTGAACATAAAAAAGGTTACAAAAAGAATCAGCCCTATGATAACCGGACGAAGAGGCACAATACGATAAACAAGATACCCGATAAAGATTGCCAGAGAGGGCATCATCATGACGCCGTATCGAACGTTAAACCAGGTGTTTCCCGAAATACCCTGGACAAAAAGTACAGAGAAGCCTAAGAAAAGCGCCAGAATATTGAAAGCAAATGGAGCCCAAAGCGCCAATGTTGCAATACGAACCTCTTGTGAGAGCTTTTTGTCAAGCCACATGAGAATAGCGCCGAATGTTCCTAGAATGAAAATAAACAGCGTTGAATTGTATGCAAGTGCGTAGAAATATATTTTCAAAGAAAGCAGGATGTCTCCTTTTGATGCGAGAACGCCTGCTTCATCAAGCTGAAGCTGTTGTGCACGGGCAGAGTATGGGCCAAAGGCAAAATAGAGTGCATCTTTGAAGATAACCTGATTCCACAGTAACCAGAGCATAATACCCAACCCGCCTAGTGTTGCAAAAAGCAGCACAACTCCTTCAGCCGTTTTATATCCCTTTTTTTTCCATGTTTGTAAGAATACGAGCCCCATTGCTACAAGAAAAAGAAACCACCCGTCATATCGGTTTAGTGTGGAAAGCATGATCCAGAAGGATGATTTAATCAGATTGAGTATATTATTTGTCTTATGCCACATGACAAGCTCGTAAACACCTGCCGTCATCGTCATAATGAGTAACAATTCTGTCATTGCAGTTGACTGCAGATAAAGAATATTGATGTTTGCAACAAAGACGAATACACCGACGAGCTGTCCCAATAGATTAACACCGAGTCGTTTAAGAAACAGAGCGATAAGAAGAGCAGTGGCAACAAAAGAAATCATAGACTGCAAGGCGCCGGCAAGCCCTGAGTGCCACATAAAGTCATTCCAGATGGTGGGCACCATCAGGAGATGGGGAAGGGGAAGCCATACCGATCCGAGTTGCGCAAGGCCCGGCTTGAGCCCCTCTACAACACGCCTGCCGATATCCAGATGGGACCTCGCGTCGTTGTAAGACAAGCCTAATCCATTTTGCAAATAGTAAACATATGCGTATGTTGAGATAGCTGTCAAAACAAAAAGCAGGATGATAGTAATATGTCGTTCAAAAAACTTAAAAAACATATTTTTATTTGGGATGACAAGCTCAAGTGCAAATAATTTCTTATCAAAACGTATCATGTCGTTCTTTTCTCCTTTTGTGTAGCTAAAATTAAAATAAGCAATATGCTTGGTATCCCGATAAGAGAAACGAGGATTACATAGTACTGCTGCGTATTCAGATAGTACCGTGCATACGTTTGCCATATGTAGGATTTTGATTTATTAACCATCAGGTATTGCCAGTTACGCTCAAAGGTGTATTTTTCGTCTTTTCCCGAAAGTTGAGACAGCGCCACCGCTTCGACTTTCGGTGGATTTCGACTACTGGTAATTGCACCCAAGGTATTGATAGAAACTGAGTAAAGAAAAACTAAGAAGAAAAGAATCAAAAGTACTATGTTTTTCCTATACATATGAAGAAAATAAGCAAGCCCTATTGAAAGGATCGCATAGCTTGGGATCAGATAGCGTGATCCAAACGCCCATCCTCCATAGGGATCCCCCCACATCGAATAGAGAAGAAAGTTCATACCTACAACACCAATGAGAAGTGGAGCAACCGGGTGTTTTTTATAGAGAAAAAATAAACCTGCTAAACCAAAGAGAATAACAGGCGTATAAACGATGATTCCACGATCCGGGCTCAGAAGCAGAATATACATGCCGTTAATCTGATGTCTCGTTTTGAAGAATTCTGTTGCCGATCGTTCTGATGGGTTTTGCTGTTTTGTTTTATCAGGAAGAATTGGATTACCTGCATCGTCAATGACCTTCACCGCGTCTACCGTACCCGATAGCTGAAACGGATTACCGTATGAGACAGTATTAAACCAGAAAAAAAAAGCTAAAGGAAGTATCATGGTAAGAAATGTAAACACACCAAGGATGCGTAGTCGAAAAACTGTTTTATTGTCTTCCAAAGTTACTGATGCGAGCCTCCAGCCGGCATAAATAAGAACGGGGATCATAAAGAAAAAGTTAGGATAGTCGACCGAGATCGATATCGCAAACAAGAACCAGACACCGGCTGTTGCAAGAAGCCCTTTCCAATGAATAAGCATATAAATACTCAGAAGAAGAAGAAATGTTGAGATATGATGCTGATATAAAGATACTGCATAGGCAAACGCAGGAGTTGCAAAAATGAATGTTATTCCGGCAAGAATGGCTGCGATTGGAGATACTCCTAAACGAATTGCGATCGCGCGAATCAGAAATACATTCAGAAGCGCAAAAAAAGCAATATTGAGAAACACTCCCAGCTGCGATAAGCCGAATGCTTTTCCGATCAGGTACCCGGGAATGACGATAAACGATACACCCGGTGCAAAAAGTGAAACAAACTTTCCGTATTTATATCCCAAATCAGGCGTTGCAAAACGGGCGATAGGGAGATCAAAAATAAACGACCCGTTCTCGACAAAAGAGTAGAGCAGGGCAAATCTTCCGCGCTCAGGTGAAAGCTCGAGTGGTCCTTCATCTTTCCATTCGACATTATTAAAATTTCCACTTGACGGGTTTCCTGAAATGCCACGAACTGTCAAACCGAGCACACTGATGAGAAAAACTACAAATAAAATAAGTGCAACAATCTGCTTCATAATTATAAACTTAACCGTTTTGTCGTTATCGCTATATCCCACCTTGCGTGAAGACGTGATTCGACTGAAAGAGCTCTTACCTTACAGTATAGGTTAATTATATAGATATACAGACAAAGAAATGGGCTCTTCAAAAATTGTTTTGCGTAAACGTACAATAATAAATACATTGGAATATGATATTCAGTGTCAACGATATTTTTGGGAAACATCTTTTTAAATCTTAATGGCGCTGCACGGAATCGAGTATTCTGTCTGATCTGGTCCTGTACATTTTTTGGTGATCGGAAAAGTACTACTGCTTCAGGGACGAACGCGTATTTCCAGCAACGAGTAATACAACAGAAATAGACAAATGCATCGTTTGCAATCATATCCGATGGAACGTGAACTTCCTTGATAAATGCTTTTCTGAATGCCAAAAGTCTCCCATCAGCTGAAAAAATATTATTCCCATCCCGTACAAGCTTTCGAAGCTCTAAATACGCTTCAACAGTACAATTTATAGCTTTTTCTGTAAGCGTCTTTGGCTTGAGAGGAATAGGATTTCCACCACACATACCGATGCGTTTATTATTTTCCAAAACCTTTATCAACTCTGCTATAACAAGATTACCTTTCATAACAATATCAGAGTCCGACTGAATTAAATAGTCAGTCTTAAACATTTTATAGATAAAATTTAAATGTGATGATTTTCCGATTCTGTTTTTAAAAGTAAACAACGTTACTCGCTTATCTGGGAATTGTTTTACAATCTCACTCGTCCGGTCAGTTGACCCATCAGAGATAACAATAATCTCTTTAAGTACATAGCCGGCTTCCGATTGTTTCACGACAGAGCGCAAAAATTTTCTTATATTTTCCACTTCGTTGTAGGCGCTAATAGCGATGGTTACAGTTGGTAGTTTTTTCTTCTTATGCATAATTCGTAAATATGTTTATATTAAGTCTTGTCTTGATAAATACCAATACAATCTGTTTCTATTATATTTTTTGTCTAAAGAACCGAAAAAATCTCTTACTGATCGAACTACTCTTTGTTGAAATTTAGGAAATTTATTATTTATT
>JACQKR010000053.1 GCA_016204425.1 Candidatus Levyibacteriota bacterium | reverse complement strand
CGCAGGGTGTAGGTGTTGTTTGGTGCCCACTGCTTGAACGAGCTGGTGGTGTACTGATCATCCCGTACCCCGCCACTCCATGATTCATAGAATGCCTGAAACCCCGGTGGCCAGGAGCTTGTGGAGTCAATGTACATGGGGATGTCTGAGGCCTGTCCGACACCGACCGGGTTCGGCTTGTGCTTGTAGACGGCGGTTCGTGAGGCACAGCAGGGGTACCCATCGCCAATGTTGGTGATCCCCACCCGAAGGTAGATACTTTCTCCCGGGTCAAACTTCTTGGTGGTCCGCTGTTGCCCCGAGGAGTTGTAGAAGGAGATACCGGTGACGTCAAAGTCCGGTTCTCCTTCGTACTCATACTGGTAGGTGTACTGGCCGGGGTAGCCACCACCACCACCACCACCAAGAGGAGCACAGCTGCCTCCGACAACACAGTCGCCATGTGATGTACATGGATTTGTACAATAGAATTGACTTACGGTGCTGCATTGTACTATAGTAGTATTACCCTCGGGTGTACCGCATGAATCACTACAAGTGCAAGGATCGTCAATTCCTGGTGTGCATCCCGTAGGGGTACAAGTCCGTACCGTCCAATCGCATGCAACGGTAACCCCCGCACATTGAGCCGTGGCTGCTTTTGGAAATGCAAAATAAAAGAGACCGAAGAAGAATATGAGAACAACCGGCAGGAGCAGCTTAGGTGGGTGCATTCTTAACTGACAGTGAAAATATAATTAGTAAGAACTTTGCTTTCAGGATCACGCGTAAAAAGATATTTTTTAATTTCTGCCAATCTGCTGTCGTCTGCAATGAGATATTTTTGTTCTTGTTCAGCAGTTATACTATGTACATTTTGCAACTCTGGAACACTCATAATAACCAAATCTAGAGCGAGAGAACCTAAAGCTTGCGTTCTGTGCATCTGGTATTGTTCCTGCTCACCGCCATAGTCTCCATTTTCAGGAACAAAGTAATGCTCTGACCAAAATTCCAGTCGGGTCTCGTTGTTATTTGAGGTGAATCCTTCTGATCTACCACCATACTTATCGTACATGGCATGCCCGGGCGTGCCGAGCCAAACAAGTCTCAAAGGGTCTGCAGGATCAATGGTTATTTCTGATTGGAATGGATCGGTGCCTTTTCTGCCTTTTGCTTTAAAGCGCATGTTTTTCCCTGCTTCAAGCTTGTCAGTAAATTCTTCAAGTGATACATCATTTCTGGTTTCAGGCTTGTTTGACTGCCAGGCCCGATACATGCCGAGCCTAATTGCATCATTGAGCCTATCTTGTGCATCCGGAAAGCCTGTCTCAGGATCAGTATTGAGTTCAATTTTGTGCATCCAGTTGGTTTCGGCTTCGAACAGATTTTTCTCAATGCAGAGTGTAACGTTACCAAATGGTCCATTCTCCCATTCAATTTCGTAGCCATATTCTTCTCTTTGCTGTTCAGGAGTAGGGAGGGGAACTTGTGTTACTTCTGCTTCTTGTGCGGGCAACCCGGTTTGCGGAGGAGCAGCATCCTCCGGGGCTGCTAGAGCTGGCCTTGATCCAAGAACTGCTTTTACTCCCGCTGCCACACCAAGGCCTAATAGTGCACGCCTGCTTAGCTTGGTTTCAGATATGTCTGTACCGGTTTCAACTGTGTTTGTAACCATAATAGTATTATTAATATTGTAGCACAGTAATGCAAGTATTACTGTTTTTTTACCTGAAAAATTGGCAGTTTTTTATCTACCAGATCCTTGTTAATCTGATCTCTGATCTGACTGACTTCTCTCATATCACTGGAAGGGTTACCTTGGGTAATTTGGTAGAGAAAAAAAATGATCTCTGAACTGGCAATGAACGATAGGTTCGATACAGGCAGACTCTTTAAAGATTCAGAATCAATGTGTATTGCAACAGTCAGCTCTTTTGTTTTTGCATTGTAATGCTCTCCAATTGTGCTTACGGGTGTTTTGCTTTTCCCACCAAACAATTTATTATATGGCTGAGTTTGCGGAGCGAGCTTAAAAACTACGGTTGCCGGAGGGCGGACAGTAGTTTTTTCTTCAAAAACTACCACATTCCGATTGGAAAAATTATATTTTATGAAGTAGTCTATCAGAGCCTTTTTATTCTCGATTGTGAACGTGTAACCGGGAACCTCTGAAACGGCAGAGATATTCAAGCCAAAAAAAGTCCGGATCAGATTGATGTTAAGATAGACAACTATCACGAAAGCACAAAGGAGCAGAACTGCCATAAGTGCAAGAAATGTCTTTTTCCGTACATGGATTCCAGCAGGACTTGAGGAGGTTGGGTTTTGAGATAGCTGCGTAGGCTGTTGCATTTCAGGCATAGTTTAGATAGCTTGAGCGTAAAAGACTCTTTTCTTGAGTATAGGAATTTCAGCGAGGTGTGTCAATAATTACTATACATTTCTGTTACGAGGCAAAAAGAAATAAAATAGTTATATTTTCGCTGTTATAGGCAGAAACACGCTTATTGAAACGTTTACAAAGCATACCTATACAGGATGTGAAGCTGAGGATACGGTAAATTTGGAAATTTTAGCATAAAAATGAAGTTGTTATGCAAGAAGAGATGTGACACAAATGAAAATCTTTACGTTTTGCTGGGTAGCTCAAGTGTTTTTTCAATATGTGTCACTCGTTGGTCAAGCTGGTGAACTTCTCCTTTATCTGCTTTTCTCTTATCAATGGTTTCAAAAAATCTCCGAATACGCTATCAACATGTTCTTCGAGATCTTTTTTCATTTTCATAAGATCACTTTTCGTTGCAAATTGCTGAAGATCACTTTTCATTGCAAAACCAGCAAGATCTTTTTTTGTGGCAAAACCCTTTAGCCGTTTTTGTAGTAATTGGTCTATCTGTTGGAGGTCGTTCTGATTCATACTGGAAGTAGTGTCGCAAAACTAGTAATGCTTGTCAATGTATCAAAGACGCTCAAGAAATTTTAGGAGTTACAAAGCGCCTTTGCCGGAGATCATTGCCCAGGGCGTGCGTGCGATGATCGCAAGGTCGTAGAGAAGGGAACGCTTGCGGACATACATAGCATCCATCTCGATCCGTTTATCAAAGTTTATCTCACTTCTTCCCGACACCTGCCAGTGCCCTGTGAGGCCGGGCCGGACAGAAAGCACGATCTTCACCGGCTCACGGGTTGAGGGGTATTTCTTTTGCTGATCACGAAGCTCATCAGGATAGTAAGCCCTCGGACCAACAAGGCTCATGTCACCCTTGAGGATATTGACGAGCTGCGGCACTTCATCAAGTGAATGCTTCCTGATAAAACGGCCGATGGTCGTAATTCGAGGATCATCCTTTAATTTATAGCTACCCTTTTTATATGTTTCATAGAGCTTCGTAAATTCCGGATTTTCCCTGAGAAGCTCGTGTGCGTTTTGGACCATCGAGCGAAATTTAAACATCTTGAACGGTTTTCCATTGCGCCCGACCCGCTCTGGTGTATCGGCAAGAATCGGACCGGGAGAGTTAATTTTGATTGAAACAGCAACAAAAAGAATGATCGGGAAAAAAATAACGAGGAGAAAAAGAGATGCAAGGACATCAAGCAGACGTTTCGTCAGCTCATACAACGGGCTCTTTTTGATTTCAATGTAGGGCATCATGTAAGATGTTCATGAGGGCTGCCGCTCAGATTTTCAACAAGTTTTTTTATCTTCGGTACTGAATTCTTCGGACAAATCAACAAAACATCTTCGGTGTTGATAACCAGAAACTCGTTCAGATCTATCCCGACAACCAGCTGATCGGTGTAATTGAAAACAAGCGTATCCACTGCTTCGGTAAGCATGACTTTCCCCCGTGTCACGTTTTCATCTTCGCGTTGGGCGAGCGCTTCTTTGAGCGATTCCCATGCACCGATATCACTCCATCCCAAATCCGCACCGACAACATACGCGTCTTTGCTGCTTATTCTTTCAAGAATGAGGTTGTCAAATGACACTTTTTGAAGCTTCGGATAGATTTCGCTTAATTTTTTTGAGAAATTTGGCGTATCCCACGCTGCTTGGATTTTCAAAAGCTGCTCGTACATCTCGGGTGCAAATTTTTTATAAAGTGAAAAGAGAAATCCGGGCGTTGTCCCAAAATACCCCGGGTTCCAAAAATACTGCTTTGAATGGAGAAATTTCTCAGCAGTATCATGATCCGGTCGATAATGAAAACTTTTGAAAGAGAAAATAGCCAATCCGTCTACTGATTTCTCTTTCTTCCCGTATTCAATCCAGCCGAGGTTTTGACTGGCAAAACGGGGTTTTTGCCCCATAAAAATGATGCGCTCTTTATCTCTCTCAAGATTTTTCCCCACAGCACTGATGACTTGTCTGAACATTTCAACGTTTTTTACCAGATGGTCACTCCAAAGTATGATAAACGGTTCATTTTTTGCTATCTTTGCCAAAACTGCGGTAACAAGCCCGACCGCCGCTCCTACATCCCGCATCTCAGGTTCAAGAAGAATGTTCTTCCTTGGCAACTGGGGGAGCTGTTCATACAATACGTCCTTAAATCGTTCACCGCTTGAGATAAAGATATCCTCCGGCTTGAAAAGTGGGGACACGCGCTCGACAGCCAACTGCAGCGTTGATTTCTCTCCAACGATTTTCTCAAACTGTTTTGGTGTATGTTTTCTCGATAGTGGCCAGAGCCGGGATCCGACTCCCCCTGCAAAAATAACTACTTTCATATATTTACCGTACTTCCGCGATGATTGACAAAAATCTTGTCTTAAAATGCTTAAAACTGAACTGTTCGGCGTTTTTTCTGCATGCTTCTTTATGAAACCCGACGCGTTCAAATGTTACAAGAGCCTGGGTCAATGATGCTGCGTTCTGTCGATCAAAGAACAATCCTGTTTTCCGATCGATAATCGTCTCGAGTGCACCGCCGCCCTTATATGCGATAACGGGTTTTCCAAATCCTTGTGCTTCCACAACGACGAGACCGAAATCCTCTTTTCCCGGAAAAATAAGCGCCTTACAGCTCCTATAATACTCTACAAGCTCAATATCAGTCAAGTTTCCGAGGAATTGAATAGTCGGTCCTGCCATACTTTTTAAACGCGTCTCCTCACTTCCAACACCCACAATTTTGAGATTTTTTTGCAATTTGTTGCACGCTTGTATAGCAAGATCGACCCGTTTATACGGTACTAGCCTTGACACAACGAGGTAGAAGTCAGATTGTTTCTGCTTGCGGGAAAGTACTGCTTTTTCTGCCAGTTGCACAGGAGGGTATACTATGGCTGCGTCCCGCTTGTAATATTTTTGTATTCTATTTTTTACTTCCTGAGAAATAGCGAGAAGTGCATCAGGACGGACTGATGCCTGAAGATCCCACCGGCGCAGATACGAGATAGCGGGACTCGCAATAGACCGAAACCCGGCATTTGGGAAGTACTCATCATACCCACTCCAAAGATATCGGGTCGGTGTCAGGCAGTAACAGATATGTTTTGTGTACGGTTTGGTAAGAATTCCTTTTGCTGCCTCGCTCGTCACTGAAATAACAAGCTCGAATCCATCTAACGTCATTTCTTCAAACGCTAGTGGCATGAGGGAAGCGTACAATTCGTGATGTCGTTGCGCAAAAGGAAACCGCTGAAGGAATGACGGTTTTACCTGAAAAATTCTTGCCCAGGGAGCGTGTTCTCTATCATAAACAGATGTGAATAACGGAGCATCCGGGAAGATCTTATGAAGCGCCAGAAGGACACGTTCGGCTCCACCCCATTTATTTACCCTGTCATAAACGAGTGCTACTTTCATAAACGCGCAGTGTCTTCTGTGCCATTGTTCTCCAAGAAAATGACATTGCTCGAGTGTACCCTTCCTTAAGCTGTTTTGCAAATACTGATTTTTCCTTCTTTACCACCTCCCTCAGGCGTTTTACCAAAGAATCTTGGTCGGTCGGATCAAAATACAGTGCGCCCGTTTGACAGATTTCCCGAAGAGACGGGATATCCGAGGCAAGAACGAGTGTTTTGTTTGCCATTGCCTCAAGACATGGCAGTCCAAACCCCTCCATAAGAGAAGGCAAGACAAAAGAAACGGCATTTCTGTAGAGATTCCCCAACTCCTTATCCGAGAGACTATGAAGGAAATGAATGCTTTCGGATGCATTTTTCTTCTCAATGTGTGCTTTGAAGCGTTTGGTAAAAAAATCATTTCTTCCGACAAACAAAAGCTCATGTGTATTGCTAGGAAACGCCGTCAAAAACGCATCTGCGAGAAATTGCACATTCTTATGCGGATAGGTATTCCCGACATACAAAAAATATGGTTTTTTTCGTCCGTTTTTAGAAACGGCACCCAGAACTCCTTTATCAACACCTTCGTAAATCACTGCTACTTTTTCTTCTTTTACTTTTAAATGATCGACGATCTCTGACTTTGTCGCATGTGATACAGTAATGATCTTCTTCGCGCGCTTTGCGGCCTGCTTCATAATCACTTTATATCCAAAAAGTTTCGATTGATAAAAAACAAAGGGGAGTATCGATGCTTTCCCGGTTGGATAATGATGCAAAATCAAATCATGTATGGTGACGACAAAGGGTTTACTGTAGGCAAGTGGGATTGAAAAATAGGTAAAGTGCATGAGATCGAGATCTTCTTTTTGCAGAAGCATGGTGAATTGGACCTGCTCACGAATCGTATGCCATTGGATATTGGCAAGACGCTTTTCGAAGTTCTCCGGAAAAGAGAGTGATAGGAATTCTTCTTTTCTGAGAAAAATAATGTAGTGATTTTTCCTATCGAGTTCCGCAAGTTCACGTATTAAATTCTGGACATATCTCCCGACTCCTGTCTCATTCCAAAATCGAGCATCAATCCCAATTTTCATACGCTCAGTATAGCACAGCAAGGAAGGTGTTAAATTGCGGAAGGGGTGAAATCAGCCTCTATCACTGGTAATATCCCTAAATGCTTTCATGATTTTCTTTGTCACGGGACCGACGGCTCCGTCGCCAATAGCTGTATCGTCAATTGTCACAACAGGAAGCACTTCCACAGTCGATGCGGTGTTGAATGCTTCCTGAAAAAAAGGCAGCTCATCAAGCGTAATTTCCCTTTCCGTAACATTGATAGAGACTTTTTTCGCTGCTTCCAGCACTACTTTTCTTGTAATTCCTTTTAAAATACCTTTTTCAGCAGGCGTCACTAACGAATTGTTTTTAACAAAAAAAATATTATTCCTTGTGCATTCCGTTATCCTCTGCTCCTCATCAATATAGAGCACTTCTTTCGCTCCAAGTGACGCAGCTTTTTTCATACCGACAACAGCAGCAAAGTAATCCAGCGATTTTACCTCAGGTAGAAACCGCGTAAAAGGGAGTGTAATTATTTTTACACCCTTTGTATAGTAATCCTGTGGATATTCGGGGGCTTTGGTAAACGTGACGATAAAAGATGGCTTGCCCGGCGTAATAGAGTCTATGCTTATGCCCCCGGTAACGATGATTTTTATCGCAGTCTCTTTGAAAGCATTTTTCTCAATCCCCTCATAAACGATTTTTTCAATCTCTTCTTTGCTTTTGGGGACTGCAATATCCAGAAGCTTTGCGGATATAAAAAGCCGGTCTATATGCTCGGCTAACCGGAAGGGTTTATTGCCATATGTTCTGAGGAAATCAAAAATGCCATACCCCCTGGCAACTGATAAATCAAAAACAGAGACTTTTAGATCATCCTTGCCTACCCATATATCATCAAGAAAATGTATCTCTTCCATAACAATGCAATTTTATATCAAAGTTTTTTCAGAGTAAACCGGTATTTTACATCAATCATACTGAGCATGATCCACGTAACAAGTTTCGGATACTTCTGAACGTAATGTTTGTTATAAAATATTTTCATTGCATCAAACCGAGCCTTCGTGACTCTTCGTCTTGTCTTAATATCTGCAGTCGTGACGCTCTCGGATTCTTTTCTGATTCCCCCTGATACTCCTTTATTGTGAAGAACTGTGACACCGGGTACAAAAAATATTTTCCATCCCTTTTCCCAGAGCACATAACAGAAATCCACATCTTCACCATAAAAAAAATAATCCTCATCCCACCACCCGACTTGCTCTCCTGCCTCCCGCCGAACGATCATAAATGCACCTGCCAACACCTCAATTTCATGCACTCGATCAAGATCTTTCCATCCCATATGATATCCGTTAAAAAGCATGCTTTTGGGAAATACTTTCCCTAATCCTGAAAAATGACAAAATGCATTCCATGGCGTTGGAAACCCGCGGTGTGCAGCATCGTCCAATTTACCATTTGGCATTTTCACAAAACACGTAGCAGCTCCTGCTTCCTCATGCGCATCCATGAAATCAATCATTTCCTCCAAGGCGTTATCTACAATCTCCGTATCCGGATTTAAGAAAAGAACGTATCTCCCCGATGATTTTTTAATCCCGATATTATTTGCTTTTGAGAACCCGACATTTTCCTTATGTGCGATAAGGTGAACTTTAGGAAATTCTTTTTCCACCATATCTGCTGAATCATCAGGAGACGCGTTGTCAACGACGATTACTTCGTGCGAAATGTTTGCGGGATTTTTTTGAATTGATGTCAGACAACGCCTGAGAAAATCTTTTGCGTTATAACTCACAATTACTATCGAAAGATCTGCTGCATTCATACCAAGTCCCTCCAGACAGCGTTCATTTTATTTCCTATTTCTTTCCATGAATATCTCTCCTCAACCAGTGTACGTGCATGCTTCGCCATGTCTGTCCCTTTCGTATGATCCAGTAAAAGCAAACGCAGATATTCTTGATACTCTTTTGCATTTTTCGCAAGGAATGCGTGCTTCTCGTGCTCAATCCCTAGTCCTTCGACCCGGTCAGGAAAGGCAACGATTGGCACGCCCGATGCCATTGCTTCAAGAACTTTGAAATTTGTCCCGCCTCCTATTCTAACAGGCGAGACAAATACATCAGCAGTTTTATACGCTTCCTGAATCGACGGAGTATACGGAATAGTTTTTATCCTCGTGTCGCGGAGGGAAAGCTTCTCGACGCCTTTCCCGATAATCGTGAATGTTACATTATCCAGTTGGAGATCTGCAAATACCTTGTGATAAAAAAATTTCACCGCGCTAACATTTGGAAAATAGGAAAAATTCCCAATGAAGAGAATGTTTTTTTCTTTTTTCTCTTTCCGCTCAACAAACGGAAACAACGAAAGGTCAACTCCGTTTTCTATCACAGCACATTTTTTTGCACCATGACTTCGTATATAGAAAGATTCTTCCTCTGTCACAGCAAGACATATATCACTCAGTCGATAAAACTCCTCCTCCATCCGTTTAATCTTTCGAGACTCCAAAAAATAAAACGGCTTAAGATATGCTGCAGATCCGTATTTCACATAATCCTCATACACTTTATGCTCGATATTTTCAGTCCCAAAAATTGTTTTCACGGGAAGATTTCTTATGTCTGATAAATAATATGCCGTATAAAAAGATTCAAAGTGCACAATATCGATTTTTTCATCGCGTATGACTTGCATCAGCTTCTCTTTCACTTCACTACTATAATAGAGTAAATGAAAAATAGATTTCCTGAAAGAAAAAATGGAAGCTAGGCTTTGAAAATCTCCGACATTTTTTCGTGGAAAGAGATACATTTTCTTGATGTTTATATCATGTAATCCTTTCTTGTATGTGTCAGTAAAATCCTGGCGGGTAAAGGAAAAAAGCGTGATATCAACATTCTCTCCTGCGTGTTTTAGGAGATTATATGCGCGTGTCTTTCCACCACTGGTCGTAGGATAGGGAAAATCGTAGGTAAAAAAAAGGGTTTTCATTTGTGTAGTTTGAGAATAAGTACATCATGGTCTGCTGCAACAATCTCATACTCCGTTCCAAATCCCGAATAATCATTCTCTGTCGGATTTGCAATAATCATATATTTTGCGCCGAGATCAATCATTGAGGGGATATCATTCTGAAAGCTCGCCCAACCCTTTCTGTTGGTATGATACAAAAAACTCGTATCCCCATTGTTGAGGGCGATTACTCTTGCATCATTGGGAAGTATTGCATCAGCAGTTTTTCCGGCAGATATAAAACTTTCGTTGTTGATATTGAAATAATCACGAACAAAATACCAGCTAAAAAGAAATGCAAAAACTATGCAAGAAAGCAATACCCCTCTTGATACCAAAATATGGATTACACCCTTCGGCGGATTCAGTAAAAAGGCACTCCCGATGCCCAGGAATATTGCAATGCTTGGGAGGATGAGTATTTGATAGTAATCATGCTGCACATTCCCCCGCGCTATGACTGTCATATAGCACAATGCGGAAATGAGAAATGAGTAAAAAAACCACCGGCCTTTCCGTAGGTGCACAACGCCGTTGACACTATTTGCCAATATTCCGATAACGAAAAGTGCTAGTCCCCAATAACCAAGCAGCAACCTGCCAATCCGGTCAGCAAAAAGCCAATAGAAAAATGCTCCCTTAAACCGTATGTTCCCTGCATTAAATAGCCAGTCGCTTGCGGGAATTCCCTCTGGGTACTGCACCATCCAAAAACGCCAGAGGACAAGTGGCAAAACCGCAAGTATTGCAAATACATACAATTGCCATTTCTTCATCATTCCTAATCCAAATTCAGCGTAGGCAAGATACAGCATCGGCAAGGTAAAAAATATGGCGTACGGCTTAAGAAGCAAAGCGCAAGCAGTAAATATAATCGCAACAGAATAGAAAAAATAATTTTTAATTTTTCGTTGTGACTTTGAATTTTGCACTTTG
>JACQKR010000059.1 GCA_016204425.1 Candidatus Levyibacteriota bacterium | reverse complement strand
GAGATGATAAGGGTAGATCCCGATAAATTTAAAATTGTATTGCTTTATCATTTGTAACTTTATTTCTCTTAGTTCGTCATATCTTTTATGTTCCCCATATAATCCAAAAAATTCAATCCAGTATTCATCGATCACAAAGTCTACAGTGAAACCTTTATTGCCTGGATAAGGAGCTGATCTTAAGTGTTTTATTTTACGTGCAAATAACCAATCATCAATGATTTTTTCCGCCAAAGAGTCACACTTATGTGTATCATTGGCAGTGAACTTTTTAGCAAACATTACTGGATTTGGAGTAAATCCTGCAGCAATAATAGTATTGTTCCAGGTTCCAAACTGGACACGAGCTGCTCTCGCGTGAGCAAATTCTTGCTTAAATGGAATTCGTCCTTTCTCATTATAAAAACGTTGAATTCTTTTAAGAATAATCTCTTTGGGAATTATCTGATCTTTGTTTTTACAAGCTACTGAACAATATTTTTCGCGACTAACGAATACTTTTTTACAGACAGCACATGTTTTTTTGAGTCCAAGGTGTTTTGGAAATTTTGTATTGTTAACTATTGCAGCGCAAGAAAGAGAACAATAGTACGAATTGCTTTTCTTAAGATCAGAGAATTGTCTCTTAAATATTTTTGAACAATTTGCGCAAACAAGTATTTTTTGCTTGTTTCTTGCTTTTGTGAGGCATATTGAGGAACAGTAAGAATTCCAGTGATATTTTCTTGCTTCGTTAAACCTTCTAGTACTGCGATAAAAAGTTTTTTTACAATATGAACATTGGACAGGTAATATTTTCATATGTCGGGGAGACTGGTTCCGCCCCAGCGACCTCTCGCACCCCATGCGAGTGCTCTGCCTGTCTGAGCTACTCCCCGAAAAAAAGGCGAAAATTGATATAGATTGTAGCGCTTCGATCTATTGTATTTTACCATAATCTCCTATATGATTTGACTGTTTATGGCGCGCACGGCAGGAGCTCCAAAAAGTGTCCCCAATGGGCAAACAGAATCTTCCCAAAAGCTTGAATCTATTCGTCTTGCAATGGATCAAATTGAAAAGCAGTACGGTCGTGGTTCGATCATGCGTTTTGGCGAGGCAGGAGGAAAGCTTGATATTTCGGTGATATCTACAGGATGTCTCCCTGTTGATTTAGCGCTCGGCGTTGGCGGTCTTCCCCGGGGTAGGATCATTGAGATCTATGGTCCTGAAGCATCAGGGAAAACGACAATTTGTCTCTCAACAATAGCCCAAGCGCAGAAGCACGGCGGCGTTGCTGCGTTTATCGATGCAGAACACGCACTTGATCCACTCTGGGCGGAGAAAATCGGTGTCAAGCTTGATGAGCTTCTTATCTCACAACCCGATACGGGTGAGCAAGCGCTGGAGATTACAGAGAGTCTTGTTCGAAGTGGCGGAATCGATGTTTTGGTGATTGATTCTGTTGCAGCTTTGGTGCCACGGGCTGAAATCGAGGGGGAGATGGGAGATGCGATGATGGGACTCCAAGCTCGTCTTATGTCACAAGCGCTTCGAAAATTGACAGGTGTTATCTCCAAATCAAAAACTGTTCTCATCTTCACCAATCAACTCCGTCAAAAAATTGGCGTGATGTTCGGCAACCCGGAGACAACAACCGGAGGACTCGCGTTGAAGTTCTATGCAACCATCAGAATGGATGTAAGAAAAATAGAGACACTCAAAGAAGGAGACCGGGTGATCGGTTCACGACATCGTGCAAAAATCGTCAAAAACAAAGTATCCGTTCCGTTCCGTCTTGCCGAGTTTGATCTTCTGCAGGACGGTATTTCCCGGGAAGGCGGTATTCTCGATGTTGGCGTTGAGATGGGAATCATTCAAAAATCAGGCGCATTTTTCCGATATGCGGGAGATATGATAGGACAAGGAAAAGTAGCCACAATAGAATATCTCAAAGAAAATCCTGAAATTGCTAAGAAAATTGTTGTTGAAATCATGGCAAAAAGCAAGGCTGGAGGAACGCCGGTTGCAGTGGGTGTTGAAGAATCAGTAGCAGAAGCGAAATAAGCGTTTGTTTCTCCAATGAGTCATCCTTAAAATTTCTCAAGTTTTTATAATACCTGTATGGATCCATATGACGAGGCGTATGTTAAAGCAATAAAATTTCTCTCCTTCAGGCCTCGATCTGAAAAAGAAGTCCGCGATAACCTTTTAAAAAAGAAAAAATACGATTCCGTAGTCATTGAACGGGTTATCGCAACACTTCAACGGCAGAATTTTCTCAATGATCATGAGTTTGCGAAATGGTGGGTGAATAGTAGGAAACAGTTTAAAATGCGGGCGGAGCGGATTATCAGGCTGGAACTTCGGCAAAAAGGGGTGGCAAAAGAAATCATTGACGAGTCTCTCCAAATAAAAGAGGATGATGAGCATCCGGTACAGGACGATGCGACTCTTGCCGAAAAACTGGTGAAGAAACAACTTCCACGGTATAAAGGAATACCGAAGAATGAAGTATATAAGAAGCTTGGCGGTTTTCTTGCAAGGCGTGGGTTTGATTGGGAGACGATCAAGCGCAGCATTGACCATTGTATGAAAGAAGAGTATAATACCTCCAAGTGGCAATAGGGACATTGTCAAAGATATGAGACGATTGCATTTCTTACCACGATCGGTTTCAATTGTAAGATAGCAAAGCGCGAAAGCGCCCGTCCCTCTCTCTATTGCTTCATAAAACATCTATGGCAGATACACAGCAAAACGATTTACTTGTTCTTGAGAAAAAACTTCTTGAAAAACAGGAAAAAATTGAAGAAAAACAAGCACAGATTGAAAAAGAAAAAGAAGATCTCAAGCGGAAAACAGACGAATACGTAAGAAAAATTGAAAAAGCAGCAGGTCTCACTGAAGAAGAAGCACGCGCAGAACTCCTCAAAGAAACAGAAGCCCGCTCCTCTCAAATGATCGCCAAAATCATCAAAGAACGCGAAGAAGAAGCAAAAAAAATAGCAGATAAAAAATCACAGGAAATTTTTCTCGATGCTATCCGCCATGGTTCACTCAATTACATCGCAGAATATACAGTTTCGGCTATTAAGATTCCTGATGAAGAAATGAAAGGACGGATTATCGGAAAAGAAGGCCGGAATATCCGGGCGTTTGAACAAGCAACCGGTGTTGATGTCGATTTGGATGAAGAAGGTGTCATCAGGCTTTCGTCGTTTGATCAGGTGCGTCGCGAAGTTGCACGGCGGGCACTTGAAAAATTACTCAAGGACACAAGAATTCAACCATTCAGAATTGAGGAAATTGTTGAGCAGACGAAAAATGAAGTAGAAAAAATTATGTTTGAGGAAGGCGAGAAGCTGGCGGCAGAAGTCGGCGTTTTCAACTTGCAATCATCTGACCTTTATACCCTTTTAGGGCGATTTAAGTTTCGAACATCATTTGGACAGAATCTCGTTGTCCATACGCTTGAGGAAACAAAAATCGGCATCCATCTTGCCCAGGAGATTGGTGCAGATGTCAATATCGTTCGTCTTGGATGTCTCTTCCACGATATCGGAAAAGTTCTTGAAGGGGACGGGAGCCATGTGAAGCTTGGAGTTGATTTGCTGAAGCGATACAACTTTCCGGAAGCGGTAATTAACGCGGTTGCAGAACACCATGAAGACAAGCCATTCTCATCAATCGAATCAGTCATTGTCTATATCGCCGATGCATCCAGTGGCGCACGTCCCGGTGCACGATATGAGGATTTTGAAAATTATGTAAAGCGGCTCAAGGATATGGAAGAAATCGCCAAGCGGTATGAAGGCGTTGAAGATGCATATGCGTTTGAAGCAGGACGGGAACTCCGAGTCATTATCAATCCAGGCAAACTCGATGACAGTCAGACGATTATCATAGCGAAAAAAATCCAGGAAGAAGCAAGCCGGACACTTGCCGTGCCGGGCGAGATAAAAGTAACGGCAATCCGTGAATTCCGCGCCGTCTCCCCCGAGCATTCTTCGCTTTAATTTATTGAGTACTGGGGGTAGGCGTACTATACGGAGTTCCCTCAACACCTTCTACAGGTTTAAAATCAACTTGAATATACGCCTTATCAGTATCTCCATATGTTTGTCTCGCTACGTCTTTTGAGATATAAGCGACATAAATCCCATTCATACGGTCTGCGAGTAAGTAATATTGAGCTGAACGAGGTAATCCATGGGCAACCTGGAGAGACCTACCCCCATCTGGGTCAGTATCAAGTGGATGGCGATACCAGTAGTGAGCTTGGACCTGTTGTTTTTCTTCTTTCAATTGTTCATACAAAGTAGGGTCATCTCCCTCATATTTTAACGGCGTAGGGTAAGATATATAGTAGGCAGAATCACTCTCATCAGTTTTTGGAGTTCGAATCCGTAACGCGAGTGTTTCTCCATCGGGGTTGCCATCTATTTCATATAACCCAGGTTCAGTAATTTCTTTTATTTGTTCTTCTTTAACCAGGCCAAATTTTATCTTATTGATAACATTAAAACCCCAACGCATATAGCCATCCTCTCCCATAATATCGTATTCATCGCCGTATTCTTTCCATTTTTCACCACCAACAGTATCCGGACCCTCAAAGCTATATCCTCCCTGGATATTTAATGCACGAGCGTGGTCAAGCCCTTGGCGATGACCAAGTTCATGTGCAGCAGACCACGGGTGAACATTTAAAGCGCCATCAAAGAAGACATAGTCATGCGGCGCATCAGAGTTGGTGACACCTCCCATGCCACACGAAGGAACAATTGGTTGATCAGTAATAAACAAGTAGCTGTCGTACGCATCTTTCGGTATACCATCTTTTTCAAGAAGCGGACGTGCAACATCTTCTGCTTCTCCAACAGAAGAACAATCCTTATCGGGAGGCATTGAAGCACGATACTGTTTCATGTCAAAAGACATATGTAATTTTCCTCGTGTAACTGTTTTATAAAATTCCGCAACGGAAGGGAGACGTGGATTGATTTTCGCTTCCAGAGGTGAATCTTCTTGAGGATGAAGCTCGTCACCACTACCTGATAAGTATTCTTTTATTTCATCAGGGGTTCTTTCTCCATTTCCTCGCTCGTTAATATCAAGAAGCACTGCCATAACTTTGTAATTTCCTGCTGGCTCTGCCTCAGGTGTAGCTATCGTACTTGTTGCTTCGGCGGGTGATAGAGGAAAACCGTGTGTCACAGCCGCAGCGCCTGCTGCAAGTGCTCCTTTTAGTAGTGTTCGTCGAGAGAGTCTTACTGGTTCTTTTCCGGGCTGTGGCTCTTGCATGAGCATATAGTAACCCATTGTATAGATATTTTCAAATCGCTGTCCTGGCACCCTAGATAGAGGACGGTTGCTCTCCTTTCTCTTTTAGATATTCTAACACGACTTGTAATGGTGTTTTATACTGACAGTAGGTCTTATTGTTTTTATGAGGAAGATTGGGGTTATGATGTTTTCTGTTCTTCTTCGACTGCTTGATGAATTCTTTGAGCTAGTCCTTTAACATACATTTGCATCTCTTCATCAGGATCACGGCCAGTACGCTCCTTGTAGAGTTCTTTTATCTTTGTATGTGCTTCTTTATCGATTGCTATATTTTCTATGATCTGTATATCCTCATCTGAAAAAGTTGTCATTGCCTGCATATACAGTTGGGCAAAAGTTATTTTCATAAGTTGCTCAGTAAAAAGAGCTACTTGTTGATCGCTAAAACCTTTCTCTCTTAGCAATTTAGTAATATCCTGTAAGGCAGGTTGCATAGGCTTGGATTTATGCTTCTTCTTCCTTGGCTTTTCGGGTAAATGCCATTGTTGCTCTTAGAGCAGCACTATCAACAGAATGAACCACTCCTTTTCCAGTTAAATAAGCAGCCGCGGGCCCATACTCCTTTATGAATTCAGGACTATTCTCTATAACATATTTTGCTACATCATCCCCGTACGCTCTTGCTAATTTTGCTACCGTTTCGCCATATTTCATTGCAAATTCCGTAGTGTCTGTTGCTGCGCTTATTCCTGCTTGCAATCCGCCACCCATCACAACGCCTACGACTGTTCCCGCCAAGAACTCTTTTGTTTTTTGAGAGACTTTGGGATATGCTTGTTCGCGTTCTCTTATTTGATCCAGCAATAGTTGTTCTAGTTCCTCAGGAGTATTTGCTTTGCTTACCATTTCTCGGATTTCTCTTATATTTCTTAGTCCGTTAATAGCTTGTCCAGCTAAAAACGTCGGTCCGATAGCTGCGATGGCCCAATGTGGTATCTCAGTGCTTGCCGCCACTCCGACAATTTCCCCTGTCACGTAAGGTAAAGATTTTCCAATGGGCAACCCTGCTCTGACAGCATTTTTTATCAGTCTTGTCGGACGCAAACTTCCTATTCTTTCTTGAGTCCATGTACCTGCATGCTTAGCAACGCCTTTCACAAGATTACCTGTGCCTTTGGCATACAAGGGAGTATTTGCCTGCATTTCTTCTTGCAGTTCTTGTCTGATCTGGGAAAGTCGTATTTCATCTTGTGCTTGTCTGATAAGTCGTTCTCTTATCTCCTTATCTCGGGTAGCATACTGATTTTGTGTAGCTCGTTGGCGAGCTTCAGCTAACTCTCTTTCTGAGAGACGAGAGACTTTTCTCTCTAATCTGTTTTGTCGGGCAGGACCCGCAAGAAAAGACTCTGAAATGCCCCTCTGCGCTAGTGTAGGTCCTCCCTCAGGTGAAAGGTTATCAACATTTTCTTGCAGCACCCCATCGTTCTGCTGAGGATCATTCATACTTTCTCCAATCTATTGAAATTTTGCAATTTCTTAACTATTTATTGACGCAAAGTCAATTGGTATACCTATGCTAACACGCTTGCAAAAACGGTGTCAAACGAACATAAAAGCTTATTAGAATAACGTTCTTACAACTTGTATTCGTGATTTTGTTGCTGCAGCAACGTAAGTGTAATATTGCTCTCTTGACAAGTGCATTTTTTCATTGTACTGTTAATCTAATCACATATTTAATAAAACTTAGACTGTCCGTATGAGATATTCATACTTTTTGAGCTCACGACGATCATCGGTTATTACGAGTTTCTTAGAAAAGGTCCCACAGGCAGGAAGGCATGCGGGACTTTATTATTAACAGTTTACATAAAAATCAGGGAAGGGAGGTCGAAGTCCCGCTAAGCGGGACGGAGATCCCCTGAAGCGAAGCGAAAGGGGGTGATTTATTTTGACAAAGAAAGATCTTATTGAAATTGTTGCAAAAAAAGCAAATCTTACCAATAAAGCTGCTCGTGATTCTGTCCAAACATTTTTAAATACGATTAGAGATTCACTGAAAAGAGGAGAAAAAGTTGTCATCACGGGATTTGGAACGTTTAGTATCAGAAAACGAGCGGAGCGCGTCGGAAGAAATCCAAAAACTGGGGATAAGATAACACTCGCAGCACGAAAGACACCAGGATTTACACCGGGAAAGACATTTAAGAAAGCAGTTCGATAGAGAATGACAAGGCTCAAAGAAGTTTCCCATGGAGTAGCATGGGAGGCTTCTTTGCTATAATGAGGCAACAAGCATGCCGATTATCTCTGTTACAAATTTATCCAAACACTACAGTGTCTACAAAAAACCTCCGGGATTTTTAGGAACAGTACAATCTCTTGTTACCCGAAAATACGAAGTTGTAAGAGCTGTTGATGCAATATCTTTCAATATCGATGAGGGAGAGCTTGTCGGGTTTATCGGACCGAATGGGGCTGGGAAAACAACGACGTTGAAATGTCTTTCAGGCCTTCTCTATCCAACGAGCGGAAAAGTATCTGTTCTCGGATTTACTCCGTTTGATCGGAAAGCAGCGTTTCTTAAGCAAATAGCACTGATCATGGGGCAAAAAAATCAATTATGGTGGGACTTGCCGGCGATTGAGACATTTCTTCTGAATAAAGAAATTTATGATATTGAGCAAAAAAGATTCGATACGATTGTCCATGATTTGGCGAGTCTGCTTGATGCAAATGAGTTTTTACAGGTACCTGTGAGAAAGTTGTCTCTTGGTCAGCGGATGAAAATGGAGCTTATTGCGTCTCTTATTCATAACCCAAAAGTCATGTTTTTGGATGAACCGACTATCGGGCTTGATGTCGTGATGCAAAAAAATATTCGAGAGTTTCTGAAAGAGTACAACAGGAAGTACAAGGCGACAATAATTCTGACCAGTCATTATATGGGAGATGTGGAAGAACTCTGTAAGCGGGTGATTATTATCAATTTCGGGAAAATCCTCTATGACGGCTTGCTTTCAGATCTCGTCAAAAAACATGCACCATATAAGCTTATCAGTGTTGTCCTTAAGGAATATGTCGATCCGAAAACGCTTGAAGGAATTGGCGAATTGAGAAAATTTAGTTTCCCCGAATGGATTGTTCGTGTAAAGCAAAACAAATCAAACGAGACAGCTGCCAAAATCCTCAAACACTTCCCTGTTGAAGATATAACGATTGAAGACCCGGCGATTGAAGATGTTATTCGGGAGGTTTTTTCACAGCCTGATAAACGATGAAACTTTACTGGCAAATTGCAAAAAATACGTGGGATCAAGCAGTTGCATATCGGGCGAGTTTTGTTATCTATAGACTGCGAAATATTTTGTGGGTATTGACGCTTTACTTCCTTTGGATCGTTGTCTTACCGGAGAATACAACGCTTTTTGGCTATAACCGGGCGCAAATCATAACCTATGTCCTCGGCACTTCCCTTCTTTCATCGGTTGTCTTGGCGACTCGTTCGCAGGATATTGCATCAGACATCAATGAAGGGAATCTCTCAAATTTTTTACTTCGTCCTATGGGATTTTTTCGTTATCACTTCGCTCGAGATCTCGGAGACAAGGCTATGAATATCTCTTTTGCGGTAGTTGAGATAGCAGTGCTTTTCTTTTTCCTCCGCCCGCCGCTTTTTTTGCAAACAAATCTTTTCATACTATTTTTGACACTACTTGCGATTGCTGTTGGCGTCGTCTTATTCTTCTTTTTTGGCGTGCTCTTGGGTCTTATTGGTTTTTGGAGCAATGAAACATGGGGGCCACGGTTTATTTTTTATCAACTACTCACATTTTTCGCAGGGAATCTTTTCCCTCTTGATATTTTGCCAAAGCAGGTATTTCGTTTCATTGAGTTGCTGCCGTTTCCCTATCTTCTTTACTTTCCCATGAAGGTTTATCTAGGGCAGTTGGCGCCACTTGCTGTCTATAAAGGGATTAGTATTGCGGTTGTATGGGTGTTTCTCATGTATGGTATTACCCGTTTTGTCTGGTTGAAAGGACTGAGAGTCTATACGGCGCAAGGAAGATGAAAAAATATATTTCGCTTTGGCTTACGATGACCAGCAGAATCACGCAAATTGCGTTCGCATCGCGCTTCGGCGTCGTATTTTTTACCCTTGGGAAAGTGATCCGGTTTCTCTTTTTTCTGATTTTTCTTGTACTGATTGTGTCCAAAACAAAATCACTTGCCGGATACACCTTGTGGCAGGTGATTTTGTTTTTTGTTACCTTCAATATCATCGATATCGTCACGCAGTTTTTTCTTCGGGAAGTGTATCGATTTCGAAGCTACATCGTTTCGGGGAGTTTCGACTATATGCTCACCAAGCCACTATCGCCTCTTTTTCGCAGTCTTTTTGGCGGAAGTGACATCCTCGATCTGATAACGCTTGTCCCCCTCCTTGGATTCCTTTTCTATGTGCTTAATCAGATAGGGGGCATAACAATTGCCGGTGTTGTATTGTATGTTTTGCTCCTCATAAACGCTTTTGTTATCGCACTCGCTTTTCACATTTTTGTCTTAGGGCTTGGTGTTATTATTACAGAAGTTGATAATGCGATTTGGATATATCGTGAAATGACAGCCTTAGGGAGAGTGCCCATTGCTGTCTATAGAGAGCCGATTAGCTGGATACTGACGTTTATTCTTCCTGTGGCTGCGATGATAACCTTTCCCGTGCAGGCAGTGCTGGGTATCCTTTCATGGACAGGTGTTCTTTTAGCATTTGTATTTAGCGGGATATTTCTCCTTGCCAGCTTGCGGTTTTGGCGATATGCGCTCAGACAATATTCTAGCGCTAGTAGTTGATGGGTACAAAGGTTCAAGGTACAGAGGTACAAGCAATGAATAATAAGGGTTATCATAAACTGCTTGTTTGGCAAAAAGCACGAGCATTAGTTATTCTTATTTATCAAATGACAGAATCTTTTCCGAAATCAGAAATGTTTGGTTTGATCTCTCAAATGAGAAGAGCTGCAATTTCCGTGGTATTAAATATTGTAGAGGGAGATCGAAGAAAATCTCGAAAGGAATTTTTGCGTTTTCTTGATATGGCAGATGGATCATTAACTGAACTTGAAGCTTGTTTAGAAATTGCTGTAGATTTGCATTATCTTAATGGAGAAGATTTAGAGAAAATTGACGGGAAGCGGAAAGAGGTTGCATCAATGATGGTTGGGTTAATGAGGTCGATTCAGAAAGCTCTCTAACTTTGTATCTTGCACCTTGTACCTCTGAACCTCAATAAAAATCCTAGGAAGAGAGTAAGCCAGATTCTGTTTACCCCTCGTAGCTTTAGCGAAGTGGGGTTCATGACCCTTCTTCGTCAAGACTTCGGAAGGGCAGAGTCGCAATCTATCTCTGTGATGATGTTTGTCATCCAGCCGCGTTTGACGCGGTGCTTTCGAACTTTGGTGCTCTCATAATGCTGATATGATTTATTTTAAGAGAAATCACGCACCATTCGGAAATTGCAGCGGGTGGGATTGTCCGTTTCAGCCTCACTCGTTTCTGTTACTCTCAAGTCTTGTTATTTCAAGACCTGTTCCAAATTCCACATGTGAGCAACCCCGATTTAATCGGGGCAAAGAACTTGGACACTAGCGCTTTCGCGTCGGAGCGTAAACTCCATCCCCGGCATTATATCTGTCTGGACTTTCCTCTCCGATTACATCGGAGTAGCGATCCTTCTTCCTAGGATATTAGCATTATATAGCATTGATTGCTAAGATGCAATCGTTTGGCCATTTTCTGTAATTTTCTCATTGCACGATGCTCTTTCACGTCCTATACTAGCTTGGTATGGCCGTTCATCTATTGAGGATAAAATAACGACAGTAAGAGCGTTTGAAAATGTCAGTGCTCAAGTGTTAACGAGATTACTGGGAGCACCCCCAGAAGATCAGCCTTCACAAATGGTTACTTAGCTCGTATAGGTTGAGCAGAGCATTTTATACTCACAGTTTTTGCAGAAGATACTGCCATAGCAGAGGAAATCACTTTTGGCTATATCATCAACAATAGTCAATATTTTCTCTTTTGCAGCTTCCAGCTCGTCTTTAGTTCGAACTGTCGAGATCCGTTTGTTTGCCTCAAGATAGTAGAGGGTGAGTATGATATCGTCCGGTGTTCGGTTTAAGATCCCATCATGAATTTCTGTCGCTGCAAGGGCATAGAATGTCAGCTGTAGATCTTCCTGGACCTTTTTCTCATCCGGTATATTGCTTCCTGTTTTATAATCAATAATTTCTATTCGTCCGTCCGGCTTTCGATCGATTCTATCAATTCTTCCTCCCACTTTTAGTTGCTTGATAAAGAATTGAAACGGAAGTTCCAGGGCGAGCGTCTCGGCCGGTTCAAGGAGGCTGTTTTTGGCGACTGAGAAAAGCATAGTATCGGCCTGTTTGTATGCTTGCTCTTCATGGATTTTACTTGTATATCCAAGCCGTATCCAGTTTTTCTTTAACAGATCGTGAATTCCCTCTGCTTTCATTTTTTCTTTTGCCCGGACTAATTGGAAGAAGTCACGAAGGGTATTGTGAACACTTAAACCGTAACTCAACGCAGGCGAAGGAGGGGTAGGGACATTCAGTATGTATCGCAGTTTATAGTGCAGTGGACAGGTCTGAAATGCATTGATTTGCGAATACGAGATGTACGTTATTGGTTGGCGTATAGGAATTTTTACCATTGGCGATTTTTCTTCTTTTGGTGCATTTGCGATATTTGTGTTGACCATATCAAGAAGAGAAAGCTGTTGAACTGTTTGTGTTAGCGCCACTTTTTTGACGACTTTTTGTACATATTCCTCTCCCAATGCTTCGACAACGAATGGCGAGAGTTTTCGCTCGCGTTTTGCCTCCCCATAAAATTTTGCGGCAGTAAGAAAGAGTTTGTCCCGTGCGCGAGTTATCGCAACATAAAATAATCTTCGTTCTTCCTGTAAATTTTCATCCCCGGTTGGCAGTTCTTCTTTAATCATTGCCTGTGGTACGGGGATTTGTTCTTTGCGATCACGAGAAGGGAAACGCTGGGAAACGAGATTGACAACAAAAACCACGGGGAATTCCAATCCTTTACTTGAATGGACGGTGAGGATATTCACTGCATTATTTGCGGTCCAATCAATCTCAGCGGCAAGTGGGCTTTCTCCAAGTTCCATTGACAAATCAATCCAATCGACAACCGCAAATACAGAAGCGTCTTCCCTGTTTGATGCAAATGAATGCAACTTTTCAAATAACCGTGCGATATTTTGCGCTTCCCGTTCCGTTTTGGGTGACCGTGGATCTAAGTAATATCCAAGGAGTCCGGACGCTTCAAAAAAATAGTAGAGAATTTGTCCTGCCGGCTCTTTTGCGATTTTTTCCAAATGTTTTTTTATCATTTGGACAACCTTGCTAATTTTTTCTTTTCCTTCCATGGTCACAGCAGCATCAGTGACTTGCTCCATTGCTTCAAATAACGAGCAATTGTTACGTTTACCAAAATTGAGGAGGGATGCAATATCTCTTGATTCAATGCCAAATACCGACATGGTAAGAATCCGATAAAGGCTTGATGCGTCCTCGAAATTTGCAAGTACCCGAAGATAGGCGATGAGGTCTTTAATTTCTTCCTGTTGAAAAAGATGCCCCGGACCCAAGAACTGATAGGGAACATGAGCTCGTTCAAGGGAGCGGACAAACGGTTGTGCGTGGTCATTTGCTCTGACTAAAATAGCAAAATCATTGTAATTATAATTTTTTCGTCCAGAGGACGATCCGCCTTTGGCGGATACCTCATCCCGGATATATTTCGCGACTGCCTCTGCTTCCTCCTCAACGCGGTTCGTGTAGATCAGGTCCACTGCTTCCCCTTTTTCATCCCGCCGCATCGCAGCAAGTTTTTTCGCAATTCCCTCTTTCACTTCAAGACGGTCAGGGTTATTGTGCTGGATTGCCTGGTAGGCACTGTCCAAAATAACTTGCGTGGAGCGGTAGTTTTTGGTAAGCGCAATAATTTTCGCTTTGGGAAAATGGGAGCGAAATTGCATCATATTGGCGAGTGCCGCGCCCCGCCACCGGTAAATACTTTGGTCGTCATCGCCAACGACCGTGATATTTTGTCCGGCGGAGCCGGATCCGGAGAGAAGAATCGCCATTTCATTTTGCGCGTAATTTGTGTCCTGAAACTCATCAACAAGGATGTATTGAAAGTGTTCCTGATACTGCTTGAGGATATGTGGTCTCTCCCGAAAGAGTTTGAGCGTGTTACTGATAAGATCAGAGAAATCCATCACCCCTTCTTTTGTCTTGAGCGTCTCATACTTCTCAAATGCATGAGCAAGCTCAGTTGTTTTTTTAAGCTCATCAGGTTCTACGGCTGTTTTTGCCAATTTTTTCGCAAAGGAGAGATACTGTTCAGGTGTTGTGTCATCGTCTTTCAACCGGCTGAAATGCTGCAGCATCCCCTGCAAAAATTTCATTGGATTGCCAAGCGGACGGAAGTAGTCAAGCTCAAAACTGAATAAATTTTTTCTCAAGAATAATAACGCCTCAGCTTCGGTGAGAAGATCAAATCGGGGATTTAATCCAATATTAATTGCTTCAAGACGAAGCAAGCGGTCACAAAATGCATGGAATGTTTCAATCCACATTTGGGTATACCCGTACGGGAGCGCAATATCGATTCTCTCTTCCATCTCAGCCGCTGCTTTTTCGGTAAATGTGAGTGCGAGGATATGGGAAGGCTGGACCTTTTTCTCTAGAATTAGATGCTTAATGCGCTCCGTTATAACAGTCGTTTTTCCTGTTCCGGCACCGGCGATGATGAGGAGTGGTCCTTCTCCATGGCGAATTGCAAGTTGTTGTTCTTCATTGAGCTGTTGCAAGCTATTTGTTTTTTCCATGGCAGAATATTGTAGCACAATAGATGAGAAGCGCTATTTCTTTTTGATTTGGGTTTTGAGGAGGTCGTAAATGTTTTGTTTGGTTTCGTCCAGGCTCATACCCCATTCTTTCGCCAGCCTCTTAAGGTCTTCCTCAGTCAGGCCTGCTCCACCTTCCGAGAGTTTTCCGCGTCCCATATCATCGTCAATGATTCCGCAACCACAGTTATAACACATAAGAACCTATGTCATGCTGAATTTATTTCAGCATCTGCATTGTATACTACACCACAAAAGATCCTGAATCAAGCTGAAAGTCCTGCGGCATAACGTGCGGCATGGGCTGAAAGTACTTTACGTATTCAGGATGACAATTATCGCTGGTCTATTCGGTAACGACGACGGTTCCTTTCATGTTCGGATGCGGCGTACAATGATAGGAAAATGTTCCCACAGTATCGAAGGTAACACTTCCCGATTCTCCTTTTGTAATAAGCCCCGTATCAAATGTGCCGTCATCTGCAGTTGCAGTATGTCCTGCCGCATCTTCGTTTGTCCATGTAATTGTTGTCCCTTTCTTAACGGTAATTGTTTCGGGGCTGAAAGCAAAACCTTTTATTGTCACTGCATTTTTTTCAGTTTTTCCAGCTGTTTCTTCGGGTGTTTTTGTCGTCTGTTCTTGTTGTTGTGAAGGCGTATTTGTTGTATTGTTCTTGCCTGCAAAGAGAAAGACTCCAAGTAAAACAATCGCGATAACAACAATACCAATAATGACTTTGTTATTCATATAAATCACCTCCTCTTCCTTGATTATTATTTTAATTATAAAAGGTAGAGGAGCCGCAATGTCTTTAGACTTGCGGTGCCCTCTCATAAACAGTTGACAGTTTACAATTTACCTTTAACACCAAGGACAGTATATAAAGTTTATTGTTAATTGTTAAGAGTTACTTGTTAGTATGGTTTGCTATACTAGAAAAATGCCGTCAGCACCACGCGATAATATATTTCCTTTTATACGACATGAACAAGTGGCAAAGGACGCATATGCGTTTTTTTTCAATACGAGCGAGAAAGACTTCTCGTTTATTCCGGGACAATATATTCGCATACAACTTACGCTCCCCGAGCCTGACCCAAAAGGGAATGGCAGATTTTTTTCATTGACGACCTCCCCGCTTCAGAAAGACATGATACGAATTGTGACTCGAGTGAGAGGAAGTGTGTTTAAAAATACGCTTTTGAATCTTGCTCCCGAAACGCCTGTTACCGTGTTTGGTCCTGTCGGAAGATTCGTTCTGGATGAGCAGTCAACAAAGCCGCTTGTTTTTTTAGCAGGCGGGATCGGAATAACTCCGTATCTCTCAATGATTCAATACGCTGCTGAGAAAAATCTATCACTGCCAATGACGCTTATTGCATCTTTCTCAACAGTAGAAGACTGTATTTATTATAATACTCTCTCACAAGTAGCACGAGAACATAAAAATATAAAAATAGTTTTTAGTATCAGTCAGCCGGAAGCATCTCGTCCAAAGGACGATCAGCCCCTCGGCCTGAGTTCTCGGGACCGAAGGCCTTTGGCTGGCACAACGCCGTGGAAAGGTGAGGTGGGGAGAATATCTGCAGAACTGATAAAGAAATATGTTCCTGAATATTATGGATCTATGTTCTATATCGCCGGTCCGCCTCCTATGGTTGAAGGAATGCTCGGGATTGTTTCTGAAATGGGAGTACCGCCTGAATCGATAAAGAAAGAGCAATTTACCGGGTATTAATTCAGGAGAGAAGACGCTGTTGCGGTATTTCTTCAATCTTATCGATTTCTTCTTCATCAAGGTGTTTTGTTGTGTGGAGTTTATTGCCAAGTTGTACAAAGCCACTCGTCACATTGCTGTACTGTGCAGTTGCATTGGTGAGATGCTTGCCAAGCGTTTGCATATTGTCGTTTACTTTCTCATAGTCTACTTGCAGAGCTCTAAGAAGCTTAAACACTTCGCGGGATCGTGTTTCGATTTTTTTCCCTTCAAAAGAGAGAAGAATAGTCTGCAAATGTGCATATAACGTGGTAGGTGAGACAAGGTACACCCGCTGCCTCCTTGCGTAATCCAAGACATCATTCATGCAGGCGAGTTCATAATATACCGACTCGCTTGGTACGTACATGAGCGCAAAATCCATTGTCCCTTCATCGGGAAGAATGTATTTTTTTGCGATAGAATCAACATGTTTCTTCACGTCCCTGCTGAACTCTTTTTTCAGTAGCTCTTTTTGTCCATCAGCAGCCATCATTCGTTGAAAGCTTTCCATAGGGAACTTGGAATCAATCGGCAGAATGCCGGCGTCTGTTTTGATTGCGGCATCGACTCTTTCTCCTGATTTGAATTGATATTGCAGATGGAAACAATTTTTTGGGAACATTTGTCCGATAAGATCTTTGAGAATTTCCTCCCCGATGTTTCCCCGGAGCTTTGGACTTTTGAGGAAATCCTGCAAGTCCCGCATACCTCGCCCTATTTCACTCATTTGACCGACTTCTTTTCCGACGTCTCTGATAATTGCGGATGCTTTATCGAGCCGGTCATTAAGTTGGCGAGAGTTTTCCTGAAGTGTTTGTACCATAGTTGTTGACGTCGTTGACAGAGCATCGTTGAGCGTTTTATTCGTATTTTCAACGGATGCCTGCATCACTTTCAGCCATTCCATGAGTGCTTTATCTGAAGATTGATTCTGCAGGGAACTGAATTTTCTCTGGAGAAAATAAAAGATGAGGAAGAAGCCGATGAGAACAATGCTAAGGAGAATATATTCAAATTGCATAGGATTGGAAAAAGCTTACGTATTGTATCATATGTTGTCTATTACAATTTTCTTACTTGACACTCATCAGTGAGTTTGTGTATATATGAGCATAATGAGTAAAAATGTTTTTATTATTGCTGCTGTTGTTATTATTCTTGGCGTTTTAGGGTTCGTCGTTATAAAGAATAACGCAACCACAACGCAACTTTCCCAAACATCCCAGGCCGCTGCCACTCCGACACCGCAACCAACAACTGAGGATATTCTGATGAAAAAAGATCAAATAGAAATTCCTCTTGATGAGCAGAGCGGCTCAGGTGTTTCCGGGTCGGTAAAAGTGTTTGATAAAGACGGGAAGGCGATGATACGTATCAGTCTTACAGGAGACGCACCGGACGGTATCCATCCGGCCCACTTACATGCGGGAAGTTGTGCGCTGCCGGGAGATATTAAATATCCGTTAAATGATGTTGTGAACGGGAAGTCTGAAACAACGCTTACTGTTGCTATCGGTACCTTTAAAGATAATTTGCCGCTTATTCTCAATGTGCACGAGTCTGCAAAGGAAATAAAAACCTATATCGCTTGTGGCGAAGTGACAACCGAAGAGCCTTCTGTAAGCCCGACACAATAACGCTTTTTCACAAAGCATTAATAATAGAGTTCGGGGTCTGCTGAAATTTCCTGCCAGGAAGATCGTTTTTTAGTAAAAAATCCGGCTGCTGCGATCATTGCCGCATTGTCGGTACATAATCTTTTTTCAGGAGCAAAAAGATTAACTTTTAACTCTGAACTCTTAACTTCTAACTCTTTTCTCAAATGTTCATTGGCTGCGACACCACCACCAAGAAGCAGTGATTTAACATCATATTTTTTGGCAGCATTGATTGTTTTTTTCACCAATACATCAACGATTGCTTGTTCGACAGAGGCGCAGAGATCATTGATTATCTTGTCATCCTGAGCACTTCGACTTCGATCAGTGTAAACTCCAGCGAAGGGACGTACCGTATGGGACATCCCGAAGGATCTTTTTGCGCTTGAGATTCTTCGGCTTCGCCTCAGAATGACATCTGCAATATCTTTTCTTTTTGTTAGGTTTAGTGCTGCGGTCTTCAGGCCGCTGAAACTGACATCAAAATCGTGAGAACCAATCATCGGGCGGGGAAGAGAAAATTTCTTAGGATCCCCTTTTTCAGCGAGTTTTGCGATGTGTGGCCCGGCGGGATACGGAAGGTCCAGTAATCTGCCTATTTTATCAAATGCCTCACCTGCTGCGTCATCTCTTGTCGCTCCAATAACTTTGATATCATTGTGTGATCGCATAAGAACAAAATCAGTATGCCCTCCTGAGACCACAAGCGCCAACGCCGGGAATTGAATTGTTTCTTTCCTATAAATCCAGTTGGCGTAGATATGTCCGTATAAATGGTTAACAGCGATAAGTGGTTTCTGCCAGAGGTATGCGAGCGTTCTTGCTGTTTCGACTCCCACAAGTAAAGAGCCTATGAGTCCCGGGCCTATTGTGACAGCAATCGCATCGACAGGGAGATTCTCCTCAATGAGTGATGTTTTATACGCTTTTTGAATCGCTTCATTGATTACCGGCAGGATATATTTTATCTGTTCTCTTGCAGCTGTTTCCGGAATAATGCCACCCGTTGCCGCATGAAGCGGCATCGATGATGCAACGGTGTTGGAAAGAAGAGAAACGGTTTGTTTTTTTGGGTCGAAAGAGGCGATTGCTGCTCCGGTTTCATCACAACTCGTTTCAATGCCAAGCAGTATCATATCGAGAGCTGTATAGTATCACCCTCTTGCAATTTCCATTCATCTGCTTTGCCGGCATTAAGCTCAAGGACTTGATTTGCGGGCTCTTTCGGTGTGTAAACGACAAGATTGTCACCTTCTGCAGATGGTGCTTTGACATTTTTATGGATTGTGACGATTTTATTGTCACGAAGGAAAATAATATCGATGGGGAACTGCATATCCTTCATCCAAAATGGATAGTAATCCGGCTTGTCAAAGACAAATACCATTCCTTGATTTTGCGGGAGTGATTTTCGCTGAGAGAGGCCTTTTTGTTTCTCTTTGTCTGTTTCTGCAACAAGGACGGTTATTTTCTTATCATCGAATGTCGCAGTCGCTTTCTTACCAGCAAATGGATTTATACCATTACTGATTATTCCCTGGGTAAACAGGAATGCAGCAACGAGAATGATCAGTACTCCAGCAAGAATAAGAATTGTTCGCATATATTATTTATCCTCAATAAGCTGCGATGTTGAATATTCGGGTATCCTGTCGGTGACATCGCAAACGAGAGCTCCGATATGATCTGCCTGCCGCTCTTTATGGAATCGATACGGATCACCTTTCGTGGTTGCGATTATAGCAGGTTTGAGAGCGGAAATCATCTCATCATAGTCAGTATTATTTCTTAATATCGGGAGCATAATAATATAGTCTATTTCCGGAAGATCAGAGAGCGCTTCTGCCCGTTGAGATTGTGTATTAATTGGCCTTCCCTTTCCTTTTATCGACTTGATCCGTTCATCACTTTCAAGCATGACAAAGAGTACGTCTCCTTTCTCTTTTGCCTGTTTCAAAAAAATTTTATGACCCTGATGGAGTACGTCAAAACAACCCCCGGCCAAAACGATAGTTTTACCTTGAGCTCTGAATCTTTTCGCGTAGTTTATTGCCTTCTCTATCGTTAGAATTTTGCTCATTGTCGTTTTGGAATAATCCAATATTACCAATTTCTAATAAATACCAATTTCAAATGAACGATGAATTTATTTAGCGTTTAGCATTGGACATTTGATATTTAATATTGGAAATTTGAAATTCACGAGTTATCCTTCTTTCGTGCCGTGTAAGAATATTGCCTGCCAGGGGCGGTAGTTGGAGTTGAATGTATCAGATATAACTACCTTACCGTTTTTTCGTACTTCCCGAGTGAAGTATACTTTTGCACCTGCTGCTGCCCAGTCCACTTGCTTTACCTCTCCTTTTGGAAGCGTTGGATCGTCTTGATGTAAAGGCTCCGGGGCGGGCGATTGGGACACGATGACCGGTTTGGTGATGGTTATTTCTCTATCGTCTTTCGTTCCGTAAAGTTCAAACGTCAGCCGATAATTGGTCGGATCGACATAGGATTGAATAAGAAGATGATGCGTTGTGTCATTCTTGAATTTTAGGTCTACGGACGGCACATACACGGCAGCATCGATTCCGGGAGGTGAGTCTTCTTCATAGTAATGTACCCGGTATGCATGTGGGTTTCTCTCGATAATCGGTAATCCGGCATTCAGAGCAGCACGAAAAAGCGTTGTTGATACTTGGCACACTCCTCCGCCGTCTCCGAGAATTGTTCTGCCGTTTTGGATAACATATGCCTGTTTATATCCTGTCAACGTTGAAATATCCCCGACTGTTTTTGCAAATGAAAACACTTCTCCGGGCTTTATTAAAATCCCATTAATTTTTCCAGCAGAGACTGTTATATTGTGAATTCGATTTGGAATAGAGCCTTCAAAGAGTGATGTTCCTGTTGCAACAAGCTCTGTAATTCCCATATTGTTGACTTCCTCATTGCTGATTTTTGGCTTGATAGTTGTAACTGGGATTGCGAGGGTGACATTCTTTTTAATGGATGTACTTACAGCATTGGCAATCAGTACTGAAAGTTGTTCTTTCAACTTTTCCTGATTTACTGCTTTTCCGTCACTTGAGAGTTGGAAAGTCCGGACTTTGCCGTTCTCAAAAGAGAATTGGGCATCGACAGGCGCAATATTTACCTTCTGTTCAATAGGCGTAACGAGCGCGTCAAACGAATCCGCAGAATATCGATATGACGGCTCAAGTGAAACGCCGCTCAGATACGCTTGTAAAACAATACTGATGTTCGAGAGAAGATTATCTGATTTGCCAAGATTGTATGCCTGATCTGCAAGAAGATCCGCATCATATCCTGCATGTAGCTCCGCGGCCGAAATTGTTGCAGTATGATCGTCGACTTTAAGCGTGAATGTCGTTGCCTGTATGCTCTCATTTTTTCGAGTGAAATATGTTTTTACTTTCTCTTGTGAGTATCCGCTGAATTCTTTCCCTGCAATAAAGATACCAGGATACACAACGCGTGAGTATGTATGCTTATAGTAGATCACGACAAAACTGGTGAAGAAGAAAAAGCCAAGAATAGCGCCGAGGAAGAACCAGAAAAAGACTCGAAAACCTTTCTTAAATGATTGTCGGAATTTTGTCGGTAGAATTTTTTTGAACATATGCAATTCGCGTTTGTCTGCGTCTCGTTTCGCTCGAGCTTCACTCGAGCTTCGCAGAACTTCGTCCGCTCATTGCGATCACAGATGTAGTGGTATTATACTATAAAATAGTAGCTTTGAAATTATGAGTGAGAATAACGAAAATGTCGTCTTTAATCCGTCTCCTGATGCTCAGCGTCCGGCGGAGCCGGACTCGCAGGAAGCAATGCCGCCAATTCCGAAAGAGCCACAGGTTGTCAATCTTGATAGCCCACCTCCCTCTGCGCCACCGCCAATTCGTAGTTCCCTGTTTTCTCTCGGCCTTTTTATCAAGCTTGGTGTTGGGCTTGTTGTTCTCGTTCTCCTTTTCTTACTCGTCACCCGGGTGATCCTGCCGTTTTTTAGCGGGAAGGAAAAAGCAAAGACAGTGACCATTACTTATTGGGGCTTGTGGGAAGACCCGGGCGTGATGCGGACAATTATTGGTGATTTTGAACGGCAAAATCCAAATATCAAAGTAACCTATTCCCTGCAAGACATTAAGCAATACAAAGACCGGCTTTTGACGCGTATTCCACTTGGCAACGGTCCTGATGTTTTCCGTTATCACAATACGTGGGTCCCTGTTTTACAGAAACAAAGTATCATGCTCCCTCTCTCGCAAGACGTTATAACTCCACAGGAATTTAAGAAAGCATATTATCCGGTGATTCAAAACGATCTTATACGAAATGGCGCAATTTATGGTATTCCTCTTGGCATTGATACGTTGTCTTTGTTTGTGAATACCCAGATTTTTGAAGAGGGCGGATACTCGGTGCCAACAACCTGGGACGATTTTGACAAAGTCGCGAGATTATTAACTGTTCGTGAGGGGGGAGTCATAAAAACTTCAGGAGCGGCGATGGGAGTCTATAAGAATGTCAATCATGCATCGGATATCGTGGCGTTGTTGATGATTCAGAACGGAACCAACATGAAAAATATCCAAGCGACATCGCAAAATGCGAGTGAAGCATTAGAGTTCTACACATCTTTTGCAAATAACACATGGGATGCATCGATGGATAAAGCGCTTGATGTCTTTGCCAGGGGTAATTTGGCTATGTACTTTGGGTATTCCTGGGATGTTTTTCCTATCAAAACCCAGAATAAAGCGCTGCAGTTTAAAGTATATCCCGTGCCATTTATTGGCGAGACAAAGTTGACAATTGCCAGTTATTGGGTAGATGGCATATCGGCAAAAAGTCTCCATCAAAAAGAGGCAAAAGCATTCCTCAAGTTTTTAGCACAAAAACAAACACAGCAGAAGTTTTTTACCGAGGCATCAAAAACGCGAGATTTTGGAGAACCGTATGCACGAGTGGATCTTGGACAAACGTTAAAAGGCAACCAGCTTGTCTATCCGTTTGTCGAACAAGCACCTTTCGCGGTTTCAACGTATTTCTCAAGCGATACCTATGATGAGAGCAGCACAAATCCCGGTATCAATGCTCGTATGAATCAGTATTTGCAAAATGCCGTTAATTCTGTAGGCGATAACACCTCTGCCCAATCTGCCACAGACACCCTTGCCAAAGGTGTCTCACAAGTTTTACAACTGTATGGGCAGAAATGAACAATCGGTTCTGAAAACACTTATTTATAGCGATATCTTTCACTACCCACTCCGGGAAGACGAAGTGTTTTGGTATCTTATTGCCGACACTCCCCTTCTGCAAAAGACTGTGCGCCAAAGCTTGAAACAGCTCTTTCCTCTTATTGTGCAGAAACGTGGGTATTATGTATTAGAGAGAAGTAAGATTTTTGTTAAAACAAGAGAGAATCGGTTGCGTCCAAGTAGAGAAAAATTGCATCTTGCCAAAAGAGTTGCTCAAGTCCTATCTTTGATACCAACAGTTGTTCTTATTGGCGTGAGTGGCGGGGTGAGTATGGAAAACGCAAGCACAGAAGACGATATCGATTTTTTTCTTATCACAAAACGAAAGACGCTCTTTATAACGAGAATGCTTTGCCTGTTACTGCTGTCTTTTTTGGGAAGGAGGAGAAAGAGATTTATGCAGCATCCGCGTGACATGATTTGTTTGAATATGGTTCTTGACGAGTCGGATCTTTCTCTTCCGAAGAAGAGACAGAATCTGTACAGTGCTCATGAAGTCGTCCAACTGGTTCCCCTTGTTGAGAGAGAGAAAGCCTATGAGCGTTTTGTGGGTGCAAATGCATGGGTTTTTCAATTTTTGCCAAACAGTAAGACGCTCATCCAACAGAATAAGGCACACATTGTGAAGAGGCAGACCAATTATTTTTCGAATGCGGCTTATGCTGTCCTGGTGGTTGTTGAACCGTTTGCAAAGTTACTCCAGATGATCTTGATTCGCCGCCATAAAACAACTGAAACGATAGATCAATTTCTGCTTGCCTTTCACCCGGTTGATTATCAAAAGAAGGTTGAGAAAGCGTTTCAAAAAAGATTACAGGCGTATAAGCTGTATAATAAATACTATGTATAGATATAAAAAGGTAGGATGCGGTGGCACGTTTGATCTTTTCCATGCTGGGCATAGGGTATTTTTGAGAGAAGTCTTTTCTCAAAGTAGTGAAGTCTTTATCGGTATTACGAGTGACTCATATGTTCAATCGGTGAAGCAAAATCGTCATATTGAATCCTATGAGAATCGAAAAGCAGCAGTTCTTCGGTTTTTACAAGCAGAAGGAGTAGGAGGGCGAGCCCATATCTCGCCTCTTGAGAATGTCTATATTCCTAAGGTATGGGAGCAAGAGTCACTGGAGGCTCTATTTGTGACTGAAGAGTCAAAAGTGGGTGCGCAGGCAATCAACAAAAAACGTGAAGCTGAAGGAAGGCAACGTCTTCCCATACATATTGTTCCATTTGTCCTCGCTGAAGATAGAAAAATTGTTTCATCTACCCGGATTAGAAAAGGAGAAATTGATCGTGAAGGAAGACTGTATCTGCCCGATTCATTTCTCAAAAACACCTTGCTACTTCCTGAGTCAGTGCGTCTCGAATTAAAAAAACCCTTTGGAGAAATTCTCCCTGGCAATTTCTCTTATGCGAAGGTAAATGAAGAAAGGTGTCTTGCGGTTGGAGACGTAACGACTAAATTGTTTCATGATGCTCATATCACGCCTTTTATCGCTGTTGTTGATTTTCTTATCGAACGGAAAAAAACATACACATCGGCCGCGGAACTCGGTTTTACGACGGTTCAGGAAATATTCCGCGTATCTAATCCTCCAGGTAATATTACACACGCGCTTATGGAAACGATACAAGGTATTTTTGCCGTAAGAGGTGACCATAAGCGGTATGGGATTATTGTTGAGGGCGAAGAGGATCTTGCCGTGCTCCCATTGCTTCTTGCGTCGCCGCTCGGGTTTGAAGTGTACTATGGGCAGCCGGGTGTTGGGAGCGTCCGCGTGATTGTCTCCGAACAGGCCAAGGACAAGGCCAAATCACTCGTTTCACGCTTCAAAGTGGCATGAAATAAAAGACTCCTTGTTATTGACAAAACAATTTTTATTAACTATACTCGTCTCTGTCTTTACGCACCGGAATCTCCCTCAAACATAATCTGTGAGGGATTTTCTTTGTAAATGGCATATATGGACAAAAAAGTGTATTTAACCAAAGAAGGACTCGAAGAGCTAAAGAAGGAGCACCACGATTTGACGAAAGTAAAGCGTCCTGAAATTTTGGCACGGGTTTCAGCAGCTCGCGATCTTGGTGATCTTTCGGAAAACGCCGAATATGTTGCAGCGCGCGAGGAGCTTTCCTTTATTGACGGCAGAATTGATGAGCTTGATGAGCTCCTCAAAAGTGTCATCCTCATTGAAGAAGGGTCAAAGGCGTCTGGAAGAACTACCGTGCAACTTGGTTCCAAGGTAACCCTCAAAGTTGATGGGAAGAAAGAAATATTTACGCTTGTCGGTGAATGGGAGGCAGATCCGGTAGCCAGGAAAATCTCTCATGAATCCCCTCTTGGAAAAGCACTTCTTGGAAAAACTGTCGGCGAGAAAACAGAAGTGGAAGCACCTGCCGGAAGAATTCTCTATACAATCGTTTCTGTTGAATAGACAGATGTTTCTGCTTTAACAGAAACATCTTTTCCTCAGGTATGAAAGACCCAATACAAAGTATACAAAAGTATGTCCGCGCAGCAAATTATTTGACTGCAACACAGATTTATCTACAAAACAATTTTCTCTTACGAAGACCACTAATAGCAGGCGATATAAAACCACGACTCTTTGGGCATTGGGGAACGTGTCCAGGTATCAATTTTGTCTACGCAAACCTTAACTATCTTGTCAAAAAACACAGACAATCCACAGTTTTTGTCCTTGGTCCCGGGCACGGATTTCCAGCCCTCCAGGCAAATCTTTTCCTTGAAGGAACGCTCGGGAAATACTATAAAGAAGCGACACTCGATGAGAGGGGAATTGCCTACGTATCAAAACAATTCAGTTGGCCGTATGGGTTTTCCAGCCACAGCAGTCCGGAAGCTCCCGGGCTTATTCTTGAAGGAGGAGAGCTGGGCTACTCACTCTCAACTGCGTTTGGCGCAGTTCTTGATAATCCGGATCTTCTTGCTGTCTGCATAATAGGAGACGGGGAAGCAGAAAGCGGGCCGCTTGCCTCTTCCTGGCATATAAACAAACTCTTTGACCCGGCGACCAATGGCGCTGTGCTGCCGATTCTTCATCTCAACGGGTACAAGATTTCCGGTCCCAGTATTTTTGCTCGCATGAGCGATAAGGAACTTTCATCGTTATTTACCGGATATGGATATGAGCCGTTCTTTGTGAGAGGCGAAGATGTGTATGAAGAAATGATTATGACGCTTGAGAAGTGTTATGAGAAAATTCGCAAAATACAGCAGAATGCTCGAAAACAAAAAAGCGTCTTTGCGCCTCGTTTTCCGATGATTATTTTGGATACACCGAAGGGGTGGACAACGGTTAAGGAATTTCGGGGCAAGAAGATCGAGGGGACAATTCTTTCTCATCAGGTGGTTATGCCGAATGTTCGGGGAGATGAGCAAGAACTTGAGACACTGGAGCAATGGTTAAAATCATATCATTTTGAAGAACTTTTTGATAAAGAGCAGGGATTTACAAAGGATATTCTTGATCTTATTCCAAGTGATGCTATGCGAATTGGCGATAATCGTCATGTTTTTAGCGGGAAGGTCTATAAGGATCTTGCGCTTCCAAATGCGCAAGCATTGGCAAAAGAAGTCGATGAGCCAGGAAAACATCAGTCAAACAGCATGCGGATGGCAGGAGTGTATTTGCGCGAGGTATTTGCACGCAATGAAAAACAGAAAAATTTTCGCTTATTGTCTCCTGACGAGACATATTCTAATAGGCTCGATGATATATTTTCTGTAACGAAGCGGGCATTTGTTTGGCCGGATCACCCTCTGGACTTAGATATTTCCCGTAACGGGCGGGTAATGGAGATGCTGAGTGAGCATAATCTTCATGGATTGGCGCAAGGCTATATTTTAACCGGAAGACACGCAGTTTTTGCAACGTACGAAGCGTTCGCACAAATCTTTAGCAGTATGGCGCATCAGTATGTAAAATTTCTTAAAGTTACAAGACAAATGCCATGGCGGGGAACGGTCGCATCGATCAATTATATTCTTTCCAGTACTGCGTGGCGGCAAGAGCACAATGGCTACTCACATCAAAATCCCAGTTTCATAAGCGGGATGCTGGAGAAAAACAATTGTTTTATCAAAGTCTATTTTCCGGCAGATGAAAATAGCATGCTTGTTTCTCTGGAAGAAGTACTTTCTTCAAAGAATCAGATGAATACCATCGTGGCTGGTAAGTCCCCGGAGCCTCGATGGATAAGTCTTGCTGAAGCAAAAGCACTTCAGAAAGACGGTCTTGGTATCTGGCATTTTGCGAGCGATAAAAATCCCGATATCGTCGTTGTCGGGATTGGGGACTATATGACGAAAGAATGTCTTGCTGCAATCGATATGGTGAAATCAGAAGCTCCTGAGATACGCATCCGTTTTGTCAATGTCATGAGAATTTCGGCACGGTGTACCTGTACAGACGCATACCACCCTCAGATTCCAAACGCAGAGAAATACTTTACGAATGATAAGCCGGTTATTGTAAATTTCCATGGATATCCGGAGGCGATAAAATCGATACTTTTTGATATGGAGAATCCAAAACGTTTTTCTGTACATGGTTACACAGAGCATGGAGGAACGACAACGCCTTTCGATATGCAAGTGAGAAACAGCACAAGCCGTTACCATATCGCAGCAGATATTGTCAGTACAATGGCGCAGCAAAACGTTTTGAAAAAAACAAAAGCTGCAAAACTTATTAAGCGGTATACAGCGGTTTTAGCGAATCATTTAAGCTACATTACTGAGCATGGAGCAGATCCTGTGGATATTGAAAATTGGCAGTGGAAGAAGCGAACACCTCATACATTTGATACTGATGAGATTGCAAAGCTTAATCTACTGAAGGAATCAAAAATAATTGCGATCGTTGGTTTGTCCGATAAGAAAGAACGGCCAAGTTACAAAGTTGCATCCTACTTGAAATCAAAAGGTTTCAGGGTGATTCCTGTTAATCCGAATGTGAAATCATCATTGGGGGAAAAGGCATATCCTAATTTGCTGGCAATTCCGAAAACCATGCAAATTGATATTGTTGATATTTTTCGCCAGCCGGATGAAGTCATACCGCATATGAAAGAAGTGATTGAGCGGGGAAATATAAAAACCGTATGGTTACAAGACGGGGTGAGTAGTGAAGAGACAGAAGAGTTTGCTCGTGATTTCGGCTTAGCGCTCGTCTCAAATTTCTGTATCCGACACGCATATGAGAGGCTCCAGTCAGCCCAGCTTTAGACTTATGGCATAATAGAGTAAGTTATGACCATTCATCAGGATTTTCCACTCCAAGATCTTCTATATTACCGGATTGGTGGCAATGCTGCATATGTTTTGGAAGTAAGCTCTCATGAGGATATCGTTTCGGCATTCAGTTTTATCAAAGAAAAAAATATTGCCCGGTTTCTTGTCGTTGGTTTGGGATCGAATCTTCTCATGCCGGACGAGGATTTTGATGGAGCAATTGTTCATGTGACCAAATCCATGCAGGAAGATATTCGTCTGAGGGAAGACGGATTGATTGAAAGCTTTGCCGGACAGACACTTGATGATCTGATTCAATTCTCATTCGCCAATAAATTCCTTGGACTTGAGATTTTAGGAGGACTCCCAAGTACAGTGGGAGGTGCAATACGGGGAAACGCCGGAGCGTTTGGTGTGGAGATGAAAGATGTCGTTGCAGTCGTTGAGGTGCTTGACTTATCAAATGCGGAATTGACGACACATGAGCTGATTCAGGAACAGTGTCAATTTGCCTACAGAGACAGTATTTTTAAGAAAAACCCAAATCTCATTATCCTCAAGGGCGTATTCAAATTAGTACCTGCATCCGCAGTCGATGTAGCAATTGCGCGGGAAACATATCAAGACAAAATCCACTACCGGACAGTCAATCATCCGACAGAGTATCCCTCCTGCGGCTCTGTGTTTAAGAATATTCGCGAGCCTGAGAAGGTGCAGCAAATTATTGCCGTCTGGCCGGACATCAAAGAGTCTGTTGAGACAAAATGGCATGGAAAAGTGTCGATGGGGTATGTGAATAAGCGCTTAGGATTTTTAGGCACAGAAGTTGGCGGCGCGATGATTACTGACAAACACGCAAATTATATTAGTAATGTCCATGGAGCTAAGGCAGCAGACGTTCTCACGATTATCGAGCAAATACGCACAAAATTCCGCCAAACCTTCGGATTCTACCCTGAACTAGAGGCAGAAATTGTTAAATAGTTATTACAATCAAATTTCTAGTCTAATTGTTATAAATTTATCATGCTTGTGAGTAGGCTGAGATACATCG
>JACQKR010000056.1 GCA_016204425.1 Candidatus Levyibacteriota bacterium | reverse complement strand
TTTTGTGAGTGAACGCATCAGGGAGAACCCACCGAAGAGTGGAGAGGGTGTTATCTCCCGATAAGTGAACGAGCAAAATAGGCTACTTTCACTCGCAAAATGTTTTGGGCGTCTTTTCGCAAAAGACGCGGAGAAAGTACAAAAAAAATATATGAACATTAAAATTTTAGACTCTTGGCTCAGGGATCATTTAAAAACGAAGGCAACACCTCTTGAAATAGCAGAGAAGCTTTCACTCACCAGTGTTTCAATTGAGCGGACTGAAGATTACAAGAATGACAAACTCTATGATATCGAGGTGACGACCAATCGGCCCGACCTCATGTCTGTTGTCGGTTTGGCCCGTGAAACATCTGCTATCCTGCCGCAATTTAACATCGCTGCAACATTTATTCCATTCCGTCATTCTGGGGAGCGAAGCGACTCCAGAATCCCTTCGACTTCGCTCAGAGCAGGCGATTCTGGACAAGCCAGAATGACGATAATAAATGATCCTAAGCTCGTGAACCGTGTCTGCGCAGTTGTCATGGAGGTCAAGGTAAAACCATCACCAAAAGAAATCACAGAGAGACTTGAAACATCAGGCATTCGAAGCCTGAATAATCTCATTGATGTGACCAACTACGTGATGCGAACGATCGGACATCCGGCACATGTGTTTGACTTCGATAGGCTCGAATCAGACAAACTCATTATCAGAGAATCAAAAAAAGGGGAGCGAATCGTAACGCTTGATGGAAAAGATCATATACTCCCGGGCGGCGATATCGTTGCTGAGAACGGTAAAGGAGAAATTGTCGATCTGCTTGGCGTTATGGGACTTGCAAATAGCGTCGTGACAGATCAGACCAGACGAATCCTTTTCTTTATCGACAACAATAATCCGATTCGCATGCGAAAAACCTCAATGTCTCTTGCTATCCGTTCGGAAGCAGTCCAAATGAATGAAAAAGGTGTCGATCCCGAACTAGCAATGGATGCGCTCCAATATGGGATTTCGCTCTATAAAAAAATTGCCGATGGGGAAGTCATTTCGGAAATCATTGATATCTATCCCAACAAACCAAAAACAACAAAAATCAGCGTTTCCGAAGAAAAAATCAATACAATAATAGGTGTTCAGATACCACTAAAAACTGCAGCAAAAATACTATCTGATCTTGGGTTTCAAGTCAACACTCAAGGCAGAACTCTCTCTGCAATTGTTCCAAGTTACAGAATCCAAGATATCTTGCTTGAAGAAGATATTATTGAAGAAATCGCTCGTGTGTACGGCTACCATAACCTTCCCAGCACACTTCCGGCAATTGGGAAGACAGAACCGGTGCACCTCTCTGAAAATCCTTTCTTCTGGGAAGAACGGGTGAAAGAAGCACTGAAGTATTGGGGATTCACCGAATGCTATACCTATTCTATGGTTTCTGAGGATAAGTATGAAGGACCAATTACGGAGGCAGTAAAGCTTCGAAATCCGCTTGATGAGGACCGTGTTTACATGCGAAACTCGCTCGTTCCAAGCCTCTTGCAGGTTACGGTAGAAAACCGAAATAGAAAGCAGATCAAGCTATTTGAAATCGCAAATGTGTACGCGAAAAAAACGAATGACTTACCGTTTGAGCAGAGAATGCTTGCAGGGGTAATAAAAAAAGACCATGCATCGTTTTATGAAATAAAAGGCGTCATCGAGCAATTATTCAATGAACTCGGCATAACAGAATATACGTTTAAAAAACTGAGCAAAGGCGGTATCGGCGCTGATTTGTATATTGCAAAAAAGATGGTTGGCGAGATAGAAATACTAGATGATAATCTCATTGACTTTGAAATTGATTTCGACGCACTCCTAAAACACGTAACACTACGAAAAACATACACGCCTATCAATAAATACCCACCGATTATTGAAGATATAGCCTTTATCGTCGCAGAAGATATCCTGACAGGCGATATGATTGGGACTATCAAGGAACAAAATCCTCTGATTAAAGATGTTTCTTTGCTGGATAAATATCAAAACGTTCGGACATTTCATATCGTCTATCAAGACCCTGAGAAAAATCTGACAAGTAGCGAGATCGCACCGATTCGAGAAAAACTTCTTATGAAGCTTCAAACGAAATATCACGCTTCATTAAAAAAATAAACTACCTATGGGGTAGGCGAGGGCTCTGTGGTAGGAGTAGGATTTTCTCCTTCCGGAGTCGGCGTTGGATTCTCAGGTTGCTTTGGGTTCTTCACATCATCCGGCGGGTTCCATTTCGAGTCTCCTTTGTGATTTGCCTCGATCCATTTATTGATACCGTCCTGCCAGCGATTTGTACCGTCTTTTGAGACCGGATCATCTTCTTTAAAAACAAAAAAGTCTTTCTGATATATCTGCGATTTTGTTGTCGGCTCAGTCCCTTTGATAAAATATTCTGTTCTCGCCGATTGTCCGTCAACCGGCAAGCCACCGGCAAATGAGTCGACCTGCATAGCAACGACATTGGAAGGGACAGGAAATTCTTCATTGTCTTTTCCTTCCAGTGCCTTCATCATGAGTTTACGCCAGATTGTCGTTGCACCAGTCGTACCTGAGGCGATTTTTGCATTCATCGGTGTCCGGTCATTGTTTCCGACCCAGACTCCGACAACAAGAGAGGGCGTATACCCGATAGCCCAGTTATCACGTTTTTCATCGGTTGTTCCTGTTTTCACAGACACCGTATGACCCGGAATACGAAGGAAGGAATTGGATCCGAATTCTTGCGTTCGAGCCACATTATCAAGGAGAATATGTGAGATAAGAAACGCAATTTCTTCCGAAAGCACTTTTTCACCTTCGTGGCTCGTATGCTCAAACAGGCGTTTTCCTTTACTATCGCTTACTTTCTGAATTGTGTACAGATCCTGCTTAATCCCTTTGTTTGCAAAGCCTCCATATGCATGGACAATATTCAAAAGCTTGGTTTCGCGCCCCCCAAGCACAAGGGATAAACCAACACGCTTTAAATTTTCACTCGTTGGCTCCCACTCATCAATTCCCATTTCATATCCTTTTTGCATCGCATCTTTTATGCCGACGTTTGCCAGCGTCTTCACCGCTGGGATATTGAGTGAGTTACCAAGCGCGAAACGAATCTGGACTGGACCCGTGTATTTTCCACTGTAATTCTCGGGAGTATATATCGGCTGCGTCGGATCATCTGTCGGGAATTCTGTTTTGACATCCATCAAGACACTCGCCGGCGTATACCCTTTTTCAAACGCTTTTGCATAAATGAATGGCTTGAGCGAGGATCCCGGCTGTCGATTACCGTCGGTCACGACATTGAAGTTTCCTTCACTCTCAACATCAAAATAATCTTTGCTGCCGACCATCGCAAGAATCTCGCCTGTTTTCGGATTGGTAATAAGAGCCGCTCCGTTCCCGACCTTATAGCTTTTTAACGACTCGATTTCTTCCTTTATTGTTTTTTCAGCTTCTTTTTGCAGTTCATAGTCAAGCGACGTAATCACCTGCAACCCGCCTGTTTCTACATACTGTTCCCCGAATTGTTCGGCAAGTTTTTGTTTTACATAGAAAACAAAATGTGGCGCTCTGATTGATTCTTCTTCTCTTCTCGCAAATGTATAATGCTTGATTTTCTCAAGCGCATCTGTCCGCTGCTTTTTTGAAATATACTTATTGCTGACCATTTGCTTCAGCACCGCATCAGTCCGCCCGACATAGTATTTGTTTCCCGTAAACGGCGAATAAAGTGAGGGACTTTGGGGCATTCCGGCAAGAAATGCAGATTCTGCAAGATCCAGTTCGTTTACTTTCTTTCCAAAATATGTCTGCGCCGCAGCTTCAACGCCGATTGCAGTACCTCCGTACGAAATATTATTCAAATACAGCTCAAGGACCTGATCTTTGCTGTAACGTTTGTCAACCTGAATCGAGAGAACGAATTCTTTTATCTTTCGGGAGAGACGTCGCTCCGATGTCAAAAGAACATTCTTTACCAGTTGCTGTGTAATTGTGGATCCTCCTGTTATTCCACGAAACAGCAGGGCATCACGAACGACGCGAAGATAGCCTCTTACCGAAAACCCGGTATTCTCATAGAAATTTTCATCCTCTATCGCTATTGTCCCCTGGCGGAGATATTTTGGAATATCATTCAGCGTAACGTACGTTCTATTCTGCTCTTGATAGACAGAATAAAGCAGCACTTTTCCCGTTCTATCATAAATTCGGGTTGCATCTTTATATTTTGGCTCGATAATTTTTCCGGGGGAGGGAAGGTCACGGCTATACCAAAGAAAAAGAATCGGCACCATGATTATCCCCGCTATGAGTGCAAAAAAAGCATACTTTGTCAGCCGACTCAGAAGAAAAATGTCAGTAATTCTGAAGCTTCGAAGGCGTGATCGTCTTTTACGCGACCGGTAATCCATCATAGAGTATGAAATAGTATAGCAAAATTTAGATAAATTCGAATACCAAATATCGACCTTGCCTGCCGGCAGGCAGGAATACGAAACAATGTTCAAAATACAAATATTCAAAACGGTTTTTATCATTGAGATTTTTATCATTCGAATTTGTTTCGAGTTTCGTGCTTCGAATTTCGAATTTTCTGCTATTTAGATTTATGCTATACTCAAGAAAATTATGGACAAGATAACCGAGCTTCTTACCCGTGGCGTTGACACGATATACCCGACACGGGAAGCACTCGAAAAAGTGCTCCGCAGTGGAAAAAAGCTGACACTTTACCAGGGATTCGATCCAACAGGGGATAAGCTACACATCGGACACATGGTCGGATTCAGAAAATTGAGAGCCTGGCAGGATCTGGGACACCATGTTATTTTTCTTATTGGGGATGGGACAGGACAAGCAGGTGACCCATCCGGAAAGACAAAGGCACGCGACCGGTTCTTAACCCGTGAGGAACTTCGTCAGAATGCAAAAGACTATGTCATGCAAGCAGAAAAGATTGTCCGGTTTTCAGGCGAGAACCCTGTTGAGATTCGCTACAACGGTGACTGGCTAAATAAATTATCTCTCGTTGATATTCTGGAAATCGCCGGACATTTTACTCTGCAACAGCTGATCGAACGTGATCTCTTCCAAGAACGTCTGAAGAACAATGAACCGGTCAATCTTCGGGAGTTTCTTTATCCGCTTTTGCAAGGATATGACTCTGTGGCAATGAAAGTAGATCTCGAAATTGGAGGATCCGACCAGACATTTAACATGCTGGCAGGGCGCCAACTTGTCAAAGACTATCTCAATAAAGAAAAATTTGTTATGACAACACCTCTCTTGGCAGATTCTGCAGGACGTAAAATTGGAAAAACAGAAGGAAATGTTATCGCACTTGTTGACAGCCCCTCTGACTTGTACGGGAAAATTATGGCTCTGGGGGATGATGTCATCGCCAAAGGATTTGAATATCTTACCGATGTGCCAATGGAAGAAGTCCAATCTATCGCCGAAAAAATAAAAGAAACAGATAATCCCATGCAGTATAAAAAACAATTGGCATTCGAGATTGTGAAACAATTACATAGCGAGAATGATGCAAAAAACGCCCAGGAAACGTTTGAAAAAACGGTGCAAAAAGGAGAATACCCTTCCGAAATAACGACCCTTTCCGTCGGCGCCGATAACGAGTTTATGGACGAAGACTTTCTTGTTGACTTCAATCTCGCATCATCAAAATCCGATGCAAAACGACTGTTTCAGCAGGGAGGGATTGAGATTGATGGGAAAAAAATTACAGAGGGAGACCGTACCCCATTGAAAAACAACATGATCCTTCGTGTTGGAAAACGGGGAATTGTCCGAATATCGATGAAATAACTATGGCGGGAAAAAAGCGTATTGCAGGAAAAACAACAAACGAAAAAAAACAACCTCATAAGTATGCACTCCTCAGCGTTTCTGATAAAACAGGAATCGTTGACCTTGCAAAAATTCTTCTGGAGCAACAGTATAAAATCATCTCCACGGGAGGCACGGCAAAACAGCTTGCTCAAAACAATATCCCCGTTGTGCCAATCGAGCTGGTCACCGGTAACCCTGAAAGCTTTGAAGGAAGAATGAAAACAATCAGTTTTCAAATAGAATCTGCAATCCTGTACGACCGGACAAAAGAATCTCATGTAAAAGAAGCGAACGAGCTGGGAATCAAGAATATTGATGTTGTTGTATGCAACTTGTATCCTTTCGAGAAAACAACGCAAGAAAACGACGTTACGCTTGATGACGCTGTTGAACAAATTGATGTCGGCGGTCCTACAATGGCCCGTGCGGCTGCAAAAAATTTCAAGAATGTCTTAGTCGTCGTTGATCCTTCAGACTACGAAGCTGTGGGAACTGCCATACGAAATAAAAGCGTCACATTCGCTATGCGAAAAGCGCTTGCAGCCAAAGCGTTTCATCATCTATCGTTTTATGATGCACAAATTGCATCATTTCTTTCCGACGAATTATTCCCAAAAGAAATCACCTTACCCGGCAGGAAAATCCTTGATCTCCGATACGGGGAAAATCCGCATCAGCAGGCAGCGCTATACCTCTCTCCGAACAATAATTCTCCCTTCCAGCACTTGAAAAAATTATGGGGAAGAGACCTCTCTCTCACCAACGTCAGTGATATTAATGCAGGACTGGAAGCAGTGCGGCAGTTTGCTGATCCCGCGGCTGTTATCATCAAGCATAACAGCCCATGCGGCATTGCGATCGGAGAGACTATTGCCGATGCGCTGAATTTCGCGATACAAGCAGACCCGGAATCAGCATTTGGCGGGGTCATTGTCTTAAACAAGCCACTGGACATGCGCACTGCTAAAATTATAGCAAGCTTCAAAGACCAAAAAAAAGGAAATATGGACATTATTGCCGTACCACACATAGATCTTGAAGAACTCTCGTATCTCCAGTCAATCAGAAAAAGTATGGGGATTTATACATTTGGCAAACTGCCACGGGAGCGAAAAGATGCAATGAACATCAAGTGGGTCGACGGTGGATTTTTACTCCAAACAGGTGAAAACGATAGTGAAAATTCATTTAAAAGCTGGGAAGTTGTAACAGCGAAAAAGCCATCTCCCAAGCAGCTTGACCATATGAAAATTGGCTGGAAATTTATCACAAAAATACGCTCCAATGCAGTGATCGTCATAGACAAAAAAATACCAATGACACGGGGGATCGGATCCGGACAAACATCCCGTCTCAGGTCAACAAAAATTGCGCTTTCACAAGCGGGAAAATTCACCAACGGCGCGATTCTCATCAGTGACAGTTTTTTCCCTTTTGACGATTCGGTGAAATTGGCATCCAAGCATGGCATCAGCGTTATCCTGCAACAGGGAGGATCGATCAATGACAAACTATCTGTAGAGGCTGCAAACAAAGCGGGCATCGCTATGGTCTTCACCCACACTCGCGCCTTCTGGCACTAACATATGGAGATAGTTATTAATCTCCTCAAAAAAGTACATAATGAAATATATTAGTGCTATTCTGCTTCTTATCTTCTTGTTCTTAAGTCTTAATGCAAAACCTGTAGATGCACACGGAACAGGGCCGCCGTATGCGATAGTGACTGGTGCAAAAGCGCACAACACCATTGACACCTCAGCATCCTCCCATCAAGCAAATGGATATAGGTGGCAAGCGCATACTATTCATATATTCGGCGCAGGGGTTATCGTTATATTCTTTTTAGGTGCACTTATTAGACAATATATGAAAAATAGGAGCTCTTCGGAATAAAGATGCTTTATGCTATAGTATCCGTATGGAGATGTTTCGAAAGCGGGCATGGATCTGGAAAGTAATTGTCATTCTCGCTGTTACCGCACTTATTATCACCTCTTTCCTTCCGTACCTAACACTCCTATAATCTTTTTATGAAATTGCAGGAACCGGTGAAAGGGGCAGGCCGCGTGTTCCAGATGTATGCACCCCGGCTCGAGCGGCTCGGAATTGTTACCTTTGAGGATTTCTTATACCATATTCCATCCCGATACGAGGACTACACCCTTTTCTCAAAAATCGCACACACTCAGCCGGGAGAAACAGTCACCATCCAGGGAGATGTCATTTCCATACAGAATGTCTATACAAGGAGCCGGAAAGTTATTCAGAAAGCACTCGTTGCCGATGACACCGGAAATATTGAAATAACCTGGTATAACCAGCCTTTCTTGACGAAATACATTAATCAAGGCGATACGGTCGCATTCTCTGGAAAAATAGATACATTTCAGCATAAGACAGTACTTGTTTCTCCCGATTATGAAATAGTGAATGAAAAAACAGGTAGTACCCTGATCCATACGGGAAGACTCGTTCCCGTCTATCCGGAAACACACGGAGTGTCGTCAAAATGGCTCAGACGGCAAATCTATAAAATCCTCCATGAACAAAGAGGGGAGCTCCATGAATTTTTACCCGAAGAAATGCTAAGGAGAAATCGATTTCTTCCTTTTGAGCAGGCAATGAAGACAATCCATTTTCCCACGACATTGCAACAGGCAGTGCTGGCTCGAGAACGATTGTCATTTGATGAATTGTTCTTGTACCAGCTCGCGTCCTTTTACCGTCGCTCTCAATGGGAGGAGAAGCTGGAGGGAAAAGCATTTGCTGTAAAAGATCATAAACCAAAGCTTGATATGTTTATCAAATCATTGCCATTTATTTTAACGAACGCGCAAATGCTCGCAGTCGGGAACATCCTGTATGATGTCTCCCAGACCAAGCCAATGAATCGTCTACTGCAAGGAGACGTGGGGAGTGGAAAAACAGTTGTCGCAACAGTCGCGATGTATGAGGCATTCCTGAATAATGCCCAGTCAGTCTTCATGGCGCCGACTGAAATACTCGCCACACAGCACTATAATACAATTTCGAAACTCCTATCTCCCTTTGGTGTCAAAGTTGGTCTAGCAACAAGTAGTATTAAGTATTTAGTATCAAGTATTAAGCAAAAAAGACAAAATACTAAATACAAAATACAAGATACTGAAGCGGACGTTCTCGTAGGTACTCACGCTCTCTTATCGAAAAACGTTACATTTAAAAACCTCGGCCTTGTGGTGATCGATGAGCAGCAGCGGTTTGGCGTTGAGCAGCGGGGTATTATCCGCCAAAAAGGGGAAAACCCCCATCTTTTAACAATGACCGCAACGCCGATCCCCCGAACGGTCGCACTCACGCTCTATGGGGACTTGGACCTGTCATATCTCAACGAAATGCCCAAGGGACGCAAAAAAATCAAAACATGGCTCGTGCCGCCAATAAAACGCGAAGGTGCATATAGCTGGATGAGGAAAGAAATCAAAAATACTGCTTCACAGGCATTTATCATCTGTCCGTTTATTGAAGAATCAGAAAATATGACGACTGTTAAGGCGGCGGTAAAAGAGTATGAACGGTTGAAAACGGTTATTTTTCCTGACCTCAAATTAGCCTTGCTTCATGGAAAATTGAAAGGGAAAGAAAAAGACGCAATTCTTGCCGATTTCAAAGACAAGAAATACGATATTCTCGTCGCAACGCCTGTTGTTGAGGTCGGCATCGATGTTCCGAATGCAACAATTATGGTAATTGAGGCTGCAGAACGATTTGGACTCGCACAACTACACCAGCTTCGAGGAAGAGTGGGGAGGGGAGAGAAACAATCATATTGTCTCCTTTTTACCGAGTCAAAAAACGAGCAAACTATCGAACGGATCAAAGCAATGGAGACGATGCACGTCGGCGCTGAACTCGCCGAATACGACCTGAGACTACGTGGACCGGGCGAATTGTACGGAACGATGCAGTCCGGACAAGTTGCGCTTAAAATAGCCTCGTTTTCCGATTTTCCGCTGATTGAGCGGGCAAGAAAAGAAGCGGAGCACATCTTCCCACAACTCGCAAAATACCCGTTATTGCAGGAAAAGCTGCAAAAACACCTTGCAAAGGTGATTTCCCCGGATTAGCCTCAAAACGTTTTTCTTTATGGTATAATACTATAAGATATGAGAGCTGAGAATCGCACTGTTTCCCAACCGGTCAATGTAGTTCAGGAAAACGAAACGGATAAAAACCCTGAAGGGCTTCCTGTGCTTTCAAACAGGCAAACGATCGCTATTTTAGAAGGGCCGCCGCCGGTTTTCCCGCCACTTCCGGGAATCGACTCCCAATTTATTCAGGAGACAGTTGCGCAGGGGATACCCGGCTTTCTTCTTAGAGATGCTCCTATGCCTGATATTACTCCAGCCTCAGAACGGGAGAGAAGAACTGACGAGGAGCTCAATACACCGTATCATGAACTTTTCCACGGATTCGCAGCAATTGGCGTGCAAAAAAAATATGGCATTATTGCGCCGGTAAGCCTCTCCGTGCACCCTGATGAAAAATCAAAAGGACGAGCTGTTGTATACGGACAGGTGGAAAAAGAACATCTAAAAGTTATCGCAGCGGCTGGTCTTATCAATCCTCCCGGAACAAAAGCACGCGGAGCAGGAGGGGACATAGCATTTATCGATAAGACAATTGAGGAAATCGGTGGTAAAACACGAGATGAATCTTATAAAGAAGCATTTGATTTTGTAAAAGGATACTCCGTGCCTGTTCTTCGACGCGCGGCTGAGATTCTCGCTAAAGAAGGCATGCTTACGCCAAACCAAGTCGCAAGGTTGCCAAAGCAGGCAGCATGGGAGCTCTATCAGGAAGGCGTACCATTACATGAAATCAACGCCGTTTTTGTGACGAACAACACTATTGAATGGTCAGACGAGCAATGGCTGCATGCTGACGATTATACTGTCATTGAAAACTTAGGCAATGCCCAGTACCATATTGTTTCATACTGGGACAAAGGACCGGAATGGTTCCTGTGTGGAAGATGCCAGTCATTTTACGATCAAGAACATAACTGTCCCGGAATAACAAACGAAGATATCCTTCCTGTAAGCACTGTTGAGGAGCTTGTCCACAAGACGTACCCGACTGACGTTTTTATTGCAAAAGCTTCCTAAAAAAATAGCAGCTTATACGTATCTGTTCACAGTCCTAACATACAACTGTCATCGCGAGTCCCGCCTTGGCGGGATGTGGCGATCTCATGAGATTGCTTCTCCGTCAGCTGACGGATCGCAATGACAAAATCGTGTTATAGAAGTGTGAACTGTTATGCTTATACCATTGCCTTGCAACCTGAAGCAGAATACGGTAAAATACTACAAATACATACCAATACTACCGATAAACAAATAAAAAGAATAAGTATTGTATTATTTGACATTTGTAGTATTTGAAATTGGTAGTATTACGACAGAAAGGAGTCTATGCCACAAGAGCCAAAGAAACGACATTCGCGACAAAGACAAGGAAAAAGAAGGGCAAGCATCTCGCTTTCCATGCCATCTGTTGTTACGTGCACCAACTGCGGAAATAAACACAAAGCACACACGGTATGCCCATCATGCGGATTTTATAGAGGGCAACAAATTATAGCGAAAAAAACAGGAGAACAATCAATCAATGAAAACCCCCAACGATCCAAGGCATAAACGAAGACAAGACTTAGTCCAAGAACTTTTCAGCATGGACTTTCATACGCAAAAAGTCAGTCCTCGGGCGAAAGAGATTTTTCAAAATAAAAACGCGGTCGACCAGACGATCGAAAAAATAGCCCCTGACTTTCCTGTTGAGAAAATCAACAAAGTCGACCTCGCAATACTCCGTCTCGCAATCTACGAACTCACCGTTGAGAAAAAAACGCCGCCAAATGTTATTATTGATGAAGCAGTTGAGCTTGCAAAAGAATTTGGAGGAGATAAAAGTCCGGCATTCATCAACGGTGCACTTGGAAAGGTAACGCAACATGGCTAAAATTCCGAAATTTCGCGATGAAAAATTGTTTAAGCAGGCATTCATGCATCGCTCATACCTGAATGAGACAAAAGAAAAATTGCAATCAAATGAGCGACTCGAATTCCTTGGAGACAGTATCCTGTCATTTATCGTCTCTGAATACCTCTACAACACGTATACGCACTACAATGAGGGCATATTAACAAATCTCCGCTCGCTTCTTGTCAATACAAAAAGCCTTGCAGCTCTGGCGCGCGGGCTATCGTTTGGTGAATACCTACAACTCTCCCGTGGAGAAGAGGAGTCAAAGGGACGCGAGAATGACACGTTGCTCGCGAATTGTTTTGAAGCGTTTATCGGAGCATTGTATCTTGACCAGGGAATCGAGTCTGTCCGATCATTTTTACGAGAAACGCTCATTACGCAGATTGAAGGGTATGTTGAAAAAAAAGCGTTTAAAGACCCAAAAAGTCTTTTACAAGAGTATGTCCAGGCGCAAAAAGAACATTCTCCAACCTATAAAGTCATGCAAGAAGTTGGCCCTCCTCACGCAAAAATCTTCACCATTGGCGTCTTCGTCAAAAATTCCAAAGTCGGTGAAGGAACCGGTAAGTCAAAACAAGAAGCCGAGGAAGAAGCAGCAAAGCAGGCGCTTGAGAAGCTGAATAAATAATGGTACAATACTCTTTATGTCATTAGTCATTCGTCTTACAAGAACAGGCAAAAAAGGAGAAAGAAAATTCCGTATTGTCGTGAAAGAAAAACGGAGTCGCCGAGATGGTGATGCCACGGAAACCCTCGGATGGTATGAAAAAGGAAAAACCGGTGGAAAAAAACAAATCAATCTCGATCGATACAAATATTGGGTTGAAAAAGGAGCAAAACCGAGCCTCACCGTACTCAACTTAGTCAAATAATGAAAGACACGCTACTTTATATTGTACAATCTATTGTCGATTTTCCCGACGATGTTACGCTTGACGAACAGGAAGAAGAGGGCGTTGTCCAATTTTCTCTTTCTGTTAACAAGGAAGATATGGGAAAAGTGATCGGAAAAGAGGGCAAAGTAATCCGCTCAATCAGAAACGTTATGAAAATCCAAGCTATGAAGCAAAATAAGAGAATCAACATTTCCCTCGTTGAATCCGCATAGTCTTTCTCAAGACCCACGTTTGGTACAATAGAATAAATATGAAAATCTCAATTTTGACACTTTTTCCCGAGATGTTTCAAGGCCCGTTTGATTTTTCAATCATCAAGCACGCACAGCAGAAAAACCTTGTTCAGATTGCATATACGAACATTCGCGATTTTGGCATCGGAAAGCACCAACTCGTTGACGACACAGCATATGGCGGGGGAGTTGGCATGGTCATGCGAGTTGATGTCCTCCATAAAGCAATTGAACATGCAAAGGACCAATCCGTTCCGGACAAAAAAAGACGAATCGTCTTGCTAAGTGCGCAGGGAAAGCCGTTTGATCAAAAAACAGCAAGAGAATACGCACAACTCCAACAGCTCGTACTCATCTGCGGCCACTATGAAGGCGTTGATGAACGAGTAAAAAAATACATTGATGAAGAAATCTCAATTGGTGATTTCGTTACGACCGGTGGAGAATTGCCGGCAATGATCATAACAGATGCCCTCACGCGTCTGCTACCCGGTGTCTTGAAAGATGAGGCAACATTGCATGAATCATTTTCGCAGACGGGAACAGATCTTAATACCGTATTGCTTGAATACCCACAATATACCAAACCGCAGGTGTATGACGAGCAAGACGTTCCAGAAATTCTCTTATCAGGAAATCACAAGAAAATAGCTCAGTGGCGGGATGAACAATCAAACATAAGAACTCTGAAAATACGGCCCGATCTTCTCTCCAAAAAAATTACTGACTAATCTCAGCTGCAGGGGTTGCTTCATCTGTCGATTCGACAATCGGCTGATTCTCTATAATTGTCCGCTTCCATTTTTTCAGGTCTTCAAGAATTTGTACCTGCTCAGTTGTTAACGGTCTCACCGGGAGAGCATCGTTAAGAATAATTTGCGGGAACCCTTTCCAGTAAAAAACAACTGAGAAGTTTGACCCGCTCGTACTGCCATCCCATGCAAGTATCTGTGATAACGGAACATTCTCTGTTATTTCTTTCACAAATTTTTTTGATCCTTCAAGGCTGCTTGCGATACTCAAATTTATCGGCACTTGATAGAAATTTTTTATTTGTGCAGCTGGTGTTGCAAGCAAACCAACGCTGAAGCTATAATCTCCCACAGATATCCCAGCGTTATTTGCCGATGAATCAACTGCATTGATAAGCCCAGCATAATCTTTATCAAACGGCAGGGCAGTTTGCACTACCGCAAGCTTGTCCTCTAAATCCGTATCTGAAAGTCCCGTAAGAAAGGTGATATTCCCCTGGAGCACTTTGAGCCTCGCCTCTGTTGCCTCAGCCTCGCTTCTGATTGAAAACCAACTCTCAAATTGAGGAAGAATGACACGAACGATAAGAAGTAAAACAAGAAAAACAAGCAACACAGCAATGCCGATGCTGTACAACGGAGTTTCTTTGTATCGATAATAGAGAATTCGAATCGTGTCGAGTTCGGTGTTCGCCATATTACAGGGTTGCTATATCTACCGTAAATGAATACGTGCCGGATTGCTGATTAGTCGCAATACCATTTAAAACTGCAGATGAAAATTGGTTAAGATGGGGAGATGTTGTTGCAAAACAACTTTCTGAAAATGACCAGGTATAC
>JACQKR010000055.1 GCA_016204425.1 Candidatus Levyibacteriota bacterium | reverse complement strand
TTTCAGAACTATTCGTTCACGCCTCACGGAGCGATCTTAGGAGGATGCAGAAGTTCTAGAACTCGCTTATGAAGCAGCTCGTTAAGAACTTCTAGCAAAGGGGGTGTTTTTTTATGGTATTTGTGAAGCGCATGCCCGGCGATACAGACGATGCAATTATTAGAAAATTTGTTCGAAAAGTTATTGATGCAGGAATTATTCCTGAGGCAAAACGGCGGCAATTTTACCTGAAGCCATCTCTCGCGAAGAAATTGAAACAGGAAGAAGCACGTCGAAACAAGCGCAAGATTGTCTAGCTCTTGATAACGCACGTTCGTACATTTATAAATATGGGTTCTGCCGACAGGCTGCCGCTTTTGTTATTTACTTAGGGTCCTGTCAGCTGTGTTTTCCCACAAGTGCTCGTTCGGAGTGAAACAAGTTTCAACGAACTGCGCGCTAGTGGGATTCCTACACAGCTGCCACCCTTCGTAAGCATTACATATTATGAATCATAATGTCCTTATTTATGTTGAGAGCCGCTACCAGGTGAGTAGAAAGCGAATGAAGCAGATGGTCGCACGGACACTTGAGGAAAACAATATCAAAAGCCCTGTTGAGATATCGCTTGCCATTATTGGGGATCGGAAGATGCGAGTTCTCAACAAAAAATACCGGGATAAAGAAGGAACGACCAATATTCTTTCTTTTCCGATCAATGAAGGAGAAGCAACGGTCGTACCGACAGACAAAATGCGATTGGGGGATATTGTTATCTCATACCCCCAGATAATCAAAGAAGCCGCCCGGGATGATATGCTCGTTGATGATAAAGTTGATGAATTGATTCAACACGGATTGCTACATCTACTTGGAGTTCATCACGAGTAACATTATTGTCATTCTGAGCGTAGCGAAGAATCTCTTTGCAGTCTCCATGGGATCCTTCAGTTGCTTCGCTCCTTCAGGATGACATCCAATTAAGGAATATGGTTTTTTACAGAAAATATCGTCCGCAAACAATAACCGATCTTGATAGTGTCAGCCTTCGGGAAACGCTTCATGCTATCCTTCTCAAAGCAGGTCCATCGTTTGATGCACTCCCGCACGCATTTCTCTTCACCGGACCAAAAGGGTTAGGGAAAACCTCAACTGCTCGTATTATTGCAAAAATTGTGAATTGTATTGGTAGGGAACCATCAAAAGAAAATGTAGAACCGTGCAATGATTGTGATCAATGTAAATCGATAACAAACGGGAGCAATTTAGATATTTTGGAGATCGATGCGGCGTCAAACAGGGGTATTGATGAGATAAGAGACCTTAAAGACAAGATACGTCTTGCGCCGAGTGCCGCTCATAAAAAAATATACATTATCGATGAAGTGCACATGCTGACGACGGAGGCGTTTAATGCGCTTCTTAAGACACTCGAGGAGCCACCCTCCCATGCACTTTTTATGCTTTGCACGACAGAGCCTCAGAAAGTACCGCAGACGATTCTATCCCGTTGTTTTCATATTCCGTTTCATTTCGCAACCGAGGAGGAACTCGTCCGGTCATTTACGAGAATTGTAAAAAGCGAGGGAATTATTGTAGATCAGGAAATTTTAAAAACTATTGCCAAGCTTGCAGACGGCGGTTTTCGTGATGGCGCGAAGATCCTTGAGGAGCTTGCCGCCCATGCAGACGGGAAGAAAATTACCAAAGAGCTTATTGAAGAAAAATACAAAGTTACCAGTGTCGCAGCCAACATGCAGGCTATCGTAACGTTTCTTGAAAACCGTGATGTGAAAGGTGCAATCAGCCTTATTGCTTCACTTCATGATCAAGGTGTCGATGTTTCATATTTTTTTCAGCAGCTTATGGAAACCATGCATGTATTGCTTCTTTCGCGAATGGGGGTCGAAGAAAGTTCAAAGTTCAAAGTTCAAAGTTCAAAGTTAAGCAATGAAGAAATAATTTATTTATTACAATTGTTAGCCAAGGCATATACTGATGCGAAATATACGGTTTTACCGCAGTTACCCTATGAGATTTTGATTATTCAGTGGTGTCAGGAAAAAGAATCCGGGGTAGCAGCAGCACCGGATACAGGAGTGTATGAGAAAGAGGGGGTAACAATCCCGAGTCTCAAAAGAAAAATTGGAAACATTGAAAAGGCGAAAGCGATGTATGCTGATACGAAAGCAAAAACGAAGCCGGCAAAAAAAGAAGAAGGCATGAATGAGCCTCCGGTAACACTGCTCCAGTACACTGCAAACGGGAAGCCGACACAGGAATGGATGGATACATTCTGGAAAAGTCTGATTCTTAGAACCAAAGAGCACAACCATTCAGTCGCCGGTGTTCTTCGCGGGTGTGTCGTGAGAAGTTATGATGGGAAAGCACTGGTCATCGAAACCGCATATAAATTCCACAAGGAGAAGCTTGATGATCTGAAGGCGAAGACACTCTTGGAGAATGTCTGCAAAGACTTGATTGGCAATTCTATAACTATTACGGTAGAATTGAAATCGAAATAGATTAGAAATTTTGTCATTCTGAGTGAAGCGAAGAATCTTTAGTTTCGCCTTACAAGCATAAGGGGATCCTCACGGCCTCGCTTACGCTCGGCCTCAGGATGACATCCAATCAAGGAAAGGTGGTGAAATGAAATATGGGTTTTAATCCTTTAGGACAATTAGGCGAGTTGAAGCGCATGCGGGATCAGGCAATGCAAATCCAGCGACAGCTCCAGGCTGAGCAGATCACCATTGAAAAAAATGGTGTGACAATCGTTATCTCGGGAGATCAGAAAATCCAAGACCTCCAGTCGAATGGACGGTCTGATAAAGATATCAGAGAAGCTGTCAACGAAGCAGTCAAGAAATCACAGGAAGTTGCTGCAAAGAAATTACAGGAAATGAGCGGCGGAATGGGTGGCCTCGCAGGCATGCTCGGCGGCGGAAAATAGTAGTGCAGGTTAATCCCAAAACATCTTTTGTCATGCTGAACTGACTGTAAGTCATCCTGAGCTTGCCCGCCATGAGCGAGGCCGAATGGTTTCAGGATCCCATTGGGATTCCGAAATGAATCCGGAATGACATTATTCAGGATGACAGGTTTTGAAATGAGTTGCAGTATAGCTATTGTGGAAGAGTTGAGGCTTCAACTACTTGGTTTCCTTCAGGTTGCGGCATGACTTTGTCTATAGTTTCAAAGAGCGAGTGTACATGTGCATCGGGGATAATACATGTTCTAGCTCTCGTCGAGGTTCTCTCCTCATACCGTTTTCATCCACAATATATTGAATACCTGCTATATCATTTACCGTAACGACAACCCGATGCTGATCACTGTTTAACCCAAAACGACTTTTATACGACATCACCTCTGTCGTAAAGTTTTTTATCGGTTCATTCATGATAGGATCTACCAGGAAGGCAGAATTTCCTCTTTGTTGAAGGTTTATTTTGTGCATTGATATTCCCCGATTTTGCTTTGCAAGCGAAATATCAACGTCATAACCTTCAGCATCTTTGTCAGCATATTTTACAATGTGGGTGTCATCGCCGCTTACGACAATAGAAAATGTCATATCGCTTTCTTTATCAATTTCAGTTGATTCGTGAGATCGGTATGGGTTTGCTGCTTTAGTCCACTTGGTCATATAACCTAGTAGTTCTGCAAGAAGCTCGCGGTCTTTCTGCGCTTCATCTTCAGATACATCTGGAGGAGCTGGTTTTATCCCTCGATCATCTGCCATGGCAGGCATTATATCACAAGCTCATTTTCGGAAAAAAGTAACTGTCTCGAAAGAGTCATTTATAGATTCTTTAGTAGGTATGCTAACTTACAGCAATTTTACTTTTTTTTGCTATACTTTTTCCAGATCAACTAAATATGGAATTATACGCAGGATTGGAACGCGGCGGGTCTGCAAGCTCACAAAGGGAAATAGTTATCATACTAGGTCCTGATCTTCTACCAGGAGGACATCTCCCGATACCAGATGAAGTAGAGGTGTTTCATGGTGAAGATGATGGGCAGAAACAGCCTGTAGAGGAAGCAACAATGCCTGTTATCGAACGGACACCAGTAGGGCCAAACCTCGGAGCACGAAGAAGAACGATCGCTGCTCGACAGGAAAGAGCAAGAATGGGTGCTATTACTGAGAAAGATGAAGAAAGTACTGACGACGAACTAAAATTAGGTTGGCGATCTCAAGATAACGGGCTTCGCGGACTTGGTAAAGATAAAAGGAGAAAAATAGCAAGAGATGGTAAAGCCTAGAGCATGAGTTGCTAAAGGGTTTTTTTCCTGCTAGAATCGCGATATCATCGTATATAGATGAACTATGCCAAGAGGAAGAAAACCATCTGACAGTGCCGATCCTGACAAGCATTTGAATGACTTTGTTCTTCTCTCAGGGAGAGCGAATCCGCAGCTGGCAAGAGATATTGCGCATATTCTTCGAAAAGAACTCTATGAGCCGGTAAGTGTCTTTTCTGATGGTGAAATTCGTGTCAAAATCCCTCCGAATCTGAGAAGGCGGCATGTTTTTATCATCCAGCCGACGAGTCCTCCGGTGAATGATCATTTGATGGAGCTTATTTTCATGGTTGATGCAGCAAAGCGGTCATCTGCAAAAGAAGTGACGGTCGTTATCCCGTATTTCGGCTACTCCCGTCAGGACCGGAAAGAAATGCCACACGTCCCAATCAGCTCCAGTGTTGTTGCGTCGATGATTACCAGTGCCGGGGCAGATCGCGTAGTGACAGTAGACATTCACTCGGAGCAGCAGCAGGGATTTTTCAAAGGGCCGTGGGATAACCTGTATGGAAGTTACTCTCTTGTTCCGGTGATCAATTCACGCAAGCTCAAAAATCCTGTGATTGCCGCTCCCGATAAAGGCGGCATGACCAGGGCAACGGGATATGCGCGGCTCTTGAATGCATCTGATGTCGCAGTTGTTTATAAAGAGCGGGATGTCGATGTCAATAACAAGTCGGAAGCAATGGCGATGATCGGAGAAGTGAAGGGGCGTGATGTATTGCTCGTTGACGATATGATCGATACTGCGGGGACGACAGTGAATGCAGCAAGCTACCTCAAGCAAAAAGGAGCTCGAAGCGTCCGCGCAATCGCAACGCATGGGCTTTTTTCAGGGCCGGCACTTGAACGGATCAAAGGCTCCAAAATTGATGAAGTAATTATTACCGATTCAATAAAACACCCTGAGGCAATTCGTAAACATTCGAAAATAACAATCGTTACCATCGCTCCGATGCTTGCCGAAGCAATTCGGCGTATCGAAACCGGAGAGTCAATAAGTAGAACATTAATCCTCTAAACCTCTTGGTTGGACGAAAAAGACTTGTATCAAGTAGCGAGGTCTAGTACAGTAGTAGTACATGAAACTCTTTGCAGGATCTTCAAATATTCCGCTTGCTTCAAAAGTCGCAGAGAAGTTGGGATTAGAACTTTCTCCAATAGAGCATCATACTTTTCCTGATGGAGAACAACGTATTATGCTTATGGAAAAAGTATCGAATCAGGATGCGGTCGTTATCCAATCAACCGGAATGCCAACTGACAAAAACTACATGGAGCTCTATTTTATTATCGATGCGTTGAGAAGAAGCGGCGCTCGGTCGGTAACTGTCGTCATTCCGTATCTTGGCTACCAGCGGCAAGATCATATTTTTCGGGAGGGGGAGGCGCGTTCCCTTGAGGTTGTCATCCGATTTATGGAACAGGCAGGAGGGACAAAGTTTATCGGATTTGATTTTCATTCGGTAAAAATACCTGAGTTGTTCTTAAAGCCGGTTGTTTCGCTCTCGGCGTTACCTCTTTTTGCAGAGAAGATTAGAGAGATTTATGGGCTTAGTCGTCTGTCACACACTGAAAATGACGCTCGGCGTGCTCAGAATTCAACTTCATCTCAATTTCCATCCTCGCTAAGTGAACGCCAATTGACAAGTAAGGGAAAAGATAAGAGTCAGAAAGAATTGGCGTTCAGTTCATTTGCAAGTGGACAGCCGACTGCCCTTTTGCAAGATACGGTGTTAGTTTCACCGGATATGGGCGGGTTGCGGCGTCTTGAAAAAATGTCTGAGCTACTCGGCGGGATGACGACAGTATCAATCGAGAAGAATCGGGACCTCAAAACAGGGGCAATTGACGCAAGCACGATTCATGGGACGCTCAAGAAAAGAGCGCTTATTATCGATGATATGATTTCAAGCGGAAGAACCATCGTTCAGGCAAGCGAGATGCTCGCAAGAAACGGGGTAGAGGAGCAGTATGTCTTCGCGACGCATCCTGTTTTCTCGGAGGATGCGCCTATGATTCTGCAGGGGTCTCAGGTGCAGAAAGTCTTTGTGACCGATTCGATCCATGTTCCTGAGGAGAAACAGTTCGCGAAGCTCTCGATTATTTCTATAGCAGAGTTGCTGGCAGAACAGTTGAAAGTGAATTGATCTGATTGACCTGCCCCCATCAAAATTGTTATATTGTTTCATTGCTCAATTGTTTTATAACGGCTTAACACTTAGCAATTGAACAGTGTAATAATCGAAAACATGAAGATTCCAAAAGCAATACAGCATGTTATTGAAGCGTTTGAGAGACTCCCCGGGGTCGGATCAAAAACAGCACAGCGATTGACGTTTTATCTTCTACACGTTCCTCAAGGCGAGTTGGATCGATTTGCTGAAGTAGTCCAAAATCTCAAAAGAGAGACGGTAATGTGTTCAATCTGCAAAAGCGTTGATGAGCAGGATCCATGCAGTATTTGTTCGGATCCAGAGCGGGATAAAAGGATTATTTGTGTCGTTGAACAGCCTTTAGATGTTTTGGCCCTTGAGAAAAGTAGTCGATACAAAGGCGTGTACCATGTCCTTCATGGAAAAATCGATCCTTTGAATAATATCGGGCCTGATGAGATCTTCATTCGCAATCTTTTTGATCGAGTACAAAGTAACGTCATCCTGGGGAGCCCTTCGACTTCGCTCAGGATAAACTCCGCGACTCCAGGATCAAATGATTCTGGACAAGTCCCGACGAATCGGGATCCCGATATTGTCGGGGCCAGAATGACGATTGATGAGATTATCTTGGCGACAAATCCCACGATGGAAGGCGAGGCAACGGCGATGTATATAGCGAAACAACTCAAAACTCAAAACTCAAAACTCAAAATTACCCGGATTGGAAGAGGATTGCCGATCGGGTCAGACCTCGAATACGCTGATTCAACGACCCTTGACCGCGCAATGGACGGCCGCAGCACCTACTAGATTTCAAATTCCACAGAAAGGGCAAGGTGGTCAGAAAGGATCACATCGTCAATGACTTTGCATTTCTTGACCTTTATATCTTTTGAGACATACGCATAGTCTACTCCAAGACCGGGAGGGAAAAGCTTCTCGGCAGCTTTGTGGATGTTCGGATTGAGTGTGTTGGTGATGCTATTTTCTTTGATAAGGTTTCGCCCCAATGAATCAAACCAGGTGATGACTTGTGAATCAGACTTGAGATTGAAATCTCCTGTGAGAATATAGGGATCGCGTACTTTCTGCATATATTCATAGAGGTTTTTTGCCTGCTCTAATTTGTACGGTTCATCGTTTGGTTCTGGCCCCCAGGCCATGTGGGTGTTGATCACGCGAAATTGCTTTCCTTCATGCGAAAGAAGCAAAGATAGGCCGCTATGAGGATCCTCACGCCAGTCCCGTTCATGGTCTGCGAGTTCTTTCTCAAACTCGGTATATGGCTTAAGCCATATTTCGGTTTTGTCCAAAAGCAGGAAATCTTTTTTGAAAAATGTCGCATTGCCGGTGAAGCAAGAGAGATTGGTTGCATACCGCCAGGTTACCGACATCACTCCTTCAAAATGAAGCGTTTCTTTGAGTCGTTCAAAATCATTTGCATTGTTGAAACTGACCTTTCCTCCACTGACTTCCTGAAAATTCAGGATGTCAAAATCGTGTTCTAAGACGAAGGAAATGATGTTGTCGAGATATTTTCCGTACCAGATATTCAGATGGAGAAGCTTAACTGACATAATTGTCATATTATATATGATTAGAAGTCATTTGAATTTTTTTAGTGTCATTCCGGACTTGCCTCGCCTCGGCGTAGCCTTTGGCGAAGTCGGGATCCGGAATCTCTATCAATAAGGATGCTGAATCTTTGCGCTTGTCAAGCAAGCGAACTCGCGTTTGCTCCGTTAGTTCAGCATGACAGGAGGGCGGGAAGTAAGCGGAGTGAGATGTGTGCGAAGCACGAGTAAGTATGAGTCTTGGATATTTGGTAAAATGTGTTGATATGATCAACAAAGAAGAAATTATTGGTGCGTTGAAAACAGTCGATGACCCCGAATTGCATCTGAACATCTACGATCTTGGATTAATTTATGATATTGCTATAGACCAGGATGCCGGGAAGGTCGAAATCATGATGACCTTGACGACTCCCGGGTGTCCATTGTCATTTGTGTTTGAAGAGTGGATTCCTGATGCGGTGAAAAAAGTGCCGGGAGTGAAGGATGTGAAGATTGAGTTAGTTTGGGAACCGCCATGGGATCCTGACAAAATCTCGGACGATGCGAAAGAAGAATTGGGGATGATCAAGTAATACTACCAATTTCAAATAAACAAATACTACCAATCAATAACCAATGAAAAATGGGGAGAAAATACAAGACATTCATGAAAGAATTTATCAGTTCGTTATCCGTGTCATCAAGTTAACAAAGGTAATTCCTAAATCTCCAGAGAATCTAATTCTTATTAATCAAGTTGTTAGGTCAGTGACGTCTGTAGGTGCAAATGATCAGGAAGCTGATGGAACAGATAGCAAAAAAGACTTTATTGCGAAATATGTTATTGTGAGAAAAGAGGGGAAAGAGACAAACTATTGGTTGAGGGTTATTAGTGATACAAATCCAGAATATAGCGTTAGAATGCAAGATCTACAACAAGAAGGAAAAGAGATCGTGAAGATTGTAAGCAGCATTATTTTGAAAACGAAAACAAAAGTGTGATTTAGATATTGGAATATTGATTTGTTTATTGGGTTATTTGTAGTATTTGTTTATTGAATTTATGTTGTGGCAGATTTTTCTCAGTATCAGTATTCTGATGGAAGTTGCAGGTCGTCTTTTGCAGCGTTCTCTTATGAAAGACGACAAAAGTGATCCGATTGCCTATGCCGTTGTTTTTCAGTTATTCGGTGGATTGATGCTTCTTGCTTTTGCCCTGGTCAATGGCATAAAAGGACCAACATCATGGTCTATTTGGCCAAATCTTCTTTTGATGCCGTTTTTTTGGATTGCCTCGAATATCCTTATTTTTCGTTCTCTCAAAAAGACAGAAGCCTCGACTTTTACGATTCTTTTCGCGTCTCGGGTAGTTTGGATTATTCTTGCATCTGTTTTTTTCTTGGGTGAATCATTTTCTCTTTTACAAGCAGTCGGGACAGGGCTTATCGCGATTGCGATCGTTTTTGTCACATATCATAAACAAAAAATACAGTTCGCAGGAGGCGAGAAGCTCGTGCTTTTAAGTGCAATAGTTTTTGGGTTGGCGGTTGTCAATGATGCGTATGTTGTTCGGTCATTTGATGTCGCGACGTATATGGCTCTTGCATATCTTGCGCCGGCGTTTGGTATCTGGGCAATTTTCCCCAAATCCACGCCATTGGTTATACAAATTGTCAAATCAAATGTTTTCAAAAAAATTCTTTTGCTCTCCTTCGTTTACGCTGTTGATTCGATCATGTACTTATATGCATATCGTTCAGGGAATAATTACGCTCAAATGGCGAGTATTTTCCAGATTACGACAATTCTGACGGTTCTTGCCGCAATTTTTATTCTCAAAGAGAAATCACACCTTTGGTTGAAACTTATTGCAGGAGTTATCGCATTTTTAGGAGTCCTCCTCGTGGCAAGGTAATTATTTGCTCTTCGATAAAATTTTCTGTTAAACTGAATGTATGAAACAGTTTGGCGCGATCGGTGAAGCTTTGGAGAATGTCGAGAAAAACGTAAAGCAAGCGGTAAAGCAGGGTGTGAAGCAGCAGGTGAAGGCGATTGCCCAGTCAGCAAAAGGACAGTTTACCACATCCGGTCAAGCGCAAGCAGCTGATGGAGGCTCAGGCACCAATGAAGCCGCTCAACAGTCCTTCGGCGCCGCTCAGGACGCTAACGCGCATTCTGATCAGGCAACCAAAGACTTCGTGAATGAACTCTATGCGCCAAGTAATAACAATCAACAATTAACAAACAACTCTCAACAAGGGGGAAACAAACAACCTTCTCAGTTTGTTCAGAATCAAGTGAAAAGTGGGAAGACGCCGGAGGAGGCGCAGCAGCTCGAAGCGCTTCGGAAAAGACTGCATGATGAGACGTACTACATTCCCCTGACGAGACGAAAGCCGCAAGAGCAGGAACAGCAAGAAGAGCAACAGAAGAAAGAAGAAGAGAAGATGGAGCAGCTGCAGGTTGAGGATAAGAAAAAGCAAAAAGATCAGCCAATCGCAGTCCAGATGGGCCAACAACACGCTGAAAAATACCCCGGGGCAAGCGGCTAAAATTTGTATTTTGTATAGAGTATTTCGTATTTAGCTTCAATCTGATACAATCCACGTAGAAACTCAAAAGTTAAAGATCAAAAATCAAAGCCACAACTAAAAGTAAAAATCTTTTCGTTTTAATCTTGTTTTTGATTTTTGCATTTTGCT
>JACQKR010000058.1 GCA_016204425.1 Candidatus Levyibacteriota bacterium | reverse complement strand
TGCAGAAAAGTATGGATGGAAAAAAATAGAAGCATTTATTGAACAGCAATTTAATATCCAATTTAGCTTTAACAAAGACTTGCAAATAAACGTAAAACATGTGGGGTATCTTTTTGAGAGCATTGCACAATCGATACGTCTTTCGGATACGCAAAGTGATTACCTCCTACAGCTCCTCAACAAGCAGCAACATCTCTCAAAACTGCCAAAATATCTTCCCAAACATATTTATTCGCACAATAAAACCGGCGAATATGGTGAGTACTCTCATGATGCAGGCATTTTCTATACCCCAAAAGCAAACTATGTCTTGGTCTTTATGAGTAAAACAAAAAATCCGTCTGCTACCGATGAGCAGATGGCACACATGTCAAAAGAAATTTACGAAGCACTGAATGACATAGAGTAGGCTCAAGCACCTTTTTTCTTTTGCTCTCTCATTTTTCGTGAGAAAGCATGCGTAAGCGCAATTGCCAAAGCATCATAGGTATCATCGTATTTTGGCTTTTTATCTATCGTGAGCATTGTCTCAACCATTTTCTCAACCTGCCTCTTCTCTGCCCTCCCATATCCTGTTACGGCAATCTTCACCTGCAATGGCGTGTAGACTGCAATAGGAATATGTCGTTGAGCAGCAAGAAGGAGAACCACTCCGCGTGCTTGCCCAACAATCAGGGCTGTTTTCGCGTTCGTATTAAAAAACAGCTCTTCGATTGCAAGCTCCTCTGGATCATTCTCTTGAACAATCTTTGCCAATTGCTCATAGAGCATCTGTATGCGTTGTGGAAGCAATACACTTGCCAATGTTTCAATACATCCATAGCTATGTGCTTTGTTTTTTGCGCCTTGTACGTCTATTATTCCCCACCCTGTTCTTCCAATACCTGGATCTATCCCGAGAATTCTCATGAGCATATTATAGCAGCATAATTTGACCTATAGTTTGACATTTTCGTGCGTCTCTTTTATAATACGAAACGTATTCTTTCTTGCTATCTACGCAAGACTACGATACAATACATACTTATGAAACATCCGAAATTGACCGTCACAGCGCGAACTGTTTTAGGGAAACAGGTCAAAAAACTTCGCCGAGAAGGCATTCTCCCGGCAAATGTCTATGGAAAAGATCTGCAGTCTCTACCAGTGCAAGTACCATTAAAGGATTTTGAAGCTGTGTTTAAAGAGGTTGGCGAAACCGGTTTAATCGACCTGCAAGTCGATGGACAAAGCCGGCCGGTCCTTGTTAAAAATCTACAGATGGAGCACCCGCAACGCCTTCCGCTTCATGTTGATTTTTTCCAAGTAAATTTGAAGGAGAAAGTAAAAACTATGGCACCGCTTGAAACCGTCGGTGAACCTACGGCAGTTACTGAAAAAATTGGCTTAATGCTTCAGCAGATTTCAGAAATAGAGGTCGAAGCATTACCCGGTGACCTGCCGGAAAAAATTGAAGTCCCTGTTGAACATTTAGCTGCTATTGGGGATGCGGTGACAGTCGCAGATTTAAAAATTCCGGCAGATGTTACCGTTCTCACTGATCCTGGCCAAACCGTTGTAAAAATCGATGAACTCGTCGTTGAAGAACCAGAGCCTGTTGAAGAGGCACCTGCTGAAGGCGAAGAGGGCGCAGCGGAAGGAGAAGCTGCAGAAGGAGAAGCTGCAGAAGGAGAAGAAGGCAAGGCAGAAACAGGTGAAAAAGAAGCTTCAGGAGCAAAAGAAGAGAAAAAAGAGGATAAAAAAGACGAAAAGAAAGAAGAATAACCCTTTCTACTCCCCTATTTTTTTGGCGAACGCAATACCAGCCTCAAAATTCGGATCTAGCGCAAGACTTTTCTGAATATTCTCTTTTGCTTTCACCCGATCTCCTAAAATATACGCACGAACGGCAATCTGCAAATAGGCATCTCTATATCCCGCATGCTTCAGGCTGACATCCTCCCAATACTGCAACTCTTTCATGACCGTCGCTTTCTGTGATAATTCCTGCTTCACCATCTGTATGTTGGAATGAAGCCGAAGTGTCTCTATGCCGATAAAAAAACTTATTCCAAGTGAAACTACTCCAACTACAATCGTATAGAAATGGAGCCTCGGAAGTCCTATGTTTTCGGGAATAATTCGGGGAATACTCGGGAATTTGCGCTTCGCCCGCAGGGGAAGAGCTATGGTTTCGGCATCTTTTGTCTTTACTGGCAGTGCACGCTTCATTACTGGGTAGGCCATGATTCTATCATGATGGAATCACCGTGTCCAGGGAGCTTTTGATATATCTCTTCGGTAATAAAGGGCATAAAGGGATGTAGAAGCTTTAGGCTGGTCATGTAAACGTGCAATAATACCGAAAGAGCAACCCCTTTGTCTTCTCTGGTTTTTACCTGCTCAATATGCTTATCTGCAAGCTCATGCCACATAAAATGGTATATTTCCTCTCCAGCCTGCGCAAAACGAAATTTTTCAAGATTCATATTGACACTGGCGCTCAGCTTTTTCACCGCTTTGAGGATATCCTTGTCGTCTTTTGTCATCTTTTTCTCTATGTCTCTTGAAAACTGCGGGATGGTAATTTTCTCTTGTTCGCTAATAAATAACATGAACCGTGCCATATTCCAAATTTTGTTTCCAAAATGCTTATACGCAATCACTTTGTCCCGTGGAAAAGCAAAATCTTTTCCATTCGCAGTTCCTGAAATAAGCCCCATCCGGAGCGCATCGACGCCGAATTCTTCAATATACTCTTCAGGGTTAATGACATTTCCCAAACTCTTACTCATTTTTCTGCCGTCAAGCGCTCGAACAATGCCATGGAGGTACACATATGCAAATGGTGGTTTCCCTGTGAGATACAAGCCAAACATAATCATTCTCGATACCCAAAGCCGCAGGATTTCCCATCCTGTCTCAAGCACGCTTGTTGGATAAAAGTATGTAAAATCTTCTGAGTTTGGGTAACCAAGCGTCACGAGCGGCCAGTGACCACTACTAAACCACGTATCAAACGTATCTGTATCTTGAACATATTGCTTTTCTTCATCGCCAGGAACCGTAGGATCATCGACTGCTACTAGATACGTGGGCGCAGCATGTCCTTTGAAACTTAGCGTCATTACCCTCTGCAACCCCGCCTTTACCTCTTCAAGAGAAATACCCTCATTTAAAAACGTCTGTAAATTGCCTTGCTGTGTCTGCTTATTCTTATCCAACCAAACAACCCAAAGGTTTAAGGCGTTTTTATCGATCTTGTACCAAACCGGTATCCTAATTCCCCAAACAATCTGACGACTTATTGGCCAGTCATGCATCTCTTCCATCCAGCGATAGTAGGTTTTCTCCCGCCATTTAGGATAAATCTTAACGCTTCCATTTTTTACAGCATCCAGAGCTGGTTTTTTTAGCGTTTCGACTTTAATAAACCAGTTTGGGATAATCATTGGCTCTATGTCATGCCCCCCTTTGTAGCAAACCGCAACAGTGTGAGTGTAGTTCTCGTCAACCTTCTCAAGCAAACCTTTTTCTTCCAAGTCTTTCGCTATGACTTCCCTTGCCTTTTTTACCGGCAACCCTGCGTATTTTCCCGCTTTTTCATTCAGCTTGCCGTTCCAGTCAATAACGCTTTTTATCTCCAAGTTATGCCGGAGGCCTGCTTCGTAGTCCTTCTTATCATGCGCTGGTGTTACCTTAACAACGCCTGTTCCAAATTTCGGATCCACATAGGAATCAGCGATCACATTCAGCTTAAACGAACCATTTAACCCTTCTACCTCTATTTCTTTCCCGATATATTCCCTATATCGCTTGTCATTTGGATGAACCGCAACTGCTGTATCACCAAACTTCGTTTCAGGCCGAACTGTTGCAAGTGTAAACGGACCATATTTCATGTAATACAAAGGGTCTTTTCGCTCAATATGATTAACCTCTAAATCAGCAAATGTCGTGCCGCATTTCGGGCAGTAATTCACCATATGTTCCCCTCTGTAGACGAACCCTTCATCGTGCATCTTTTTAAAGGTGTTATACACGGTAGTAACTACCGTTTCATCAAGGGTAAACGTATATCGACTCCAATCAACGCTCGCGCCCATTTGACGAATTTGCGCTTCAATTGCACCTTTATTATCCTTTACAAACTGAAAAATTGCTGTATAGAGGGATTCCCGATCAAAATCGAAACGAGATTTTCCTTGTTTTTTAAGTTCACGCTCAAACGTAACTTGCGTCTCAAACCCAGCATGATCTGTTCCAGGAAGCCATAATGTTGGATCACCTTTCATCCGGTGCCACCGTATAAGAAGATCTTCTATTGCAATCATGAGAACATTGCCGGTATGCATCTTCCCGCTTGCATTCGGTGGCGGTAATACGATGGTAAAAGGCTTTTTCTTCGGATCAATTTTAGGCTTAAAATACCCTTTCTCCTCCCAGAGCGCATATAATTTTTCTTCAACGTTTTTATGATTGTATGCTTTGTCCATACGACACAAAAATAGCTACATGGCTAGATAGCTAAATAGCTTTGTTAAGCTATGCAACTATGCTAACTATATAGCTATGCCTGAACACATTGTAACATAGCCTCAGGGGGAAGTTCAATGAACGGTATAATATAGGATTATTCGGGGATAAATCGGGAATTTCTCGATAAAAAACCTAGGCCGGCGTTAGCTTATACCCACGAGTACGAATTGTTACAATTTCAAGGTTGTTCTTCTGCTGCTTCAGCTTTGCGCGTACCCGTGCAACAAGCCGGTCAATTGCCCAGTCAGAAACTCCCAGCTCCCGGTATTCTGGCCAGACTGCATCAACAATTTCTTCTCGCTCGCAGATAGCATCTTTATGCTGCTCCAGAACAGTCATAAGTAAATGTTCTTTTTTACTGAAATGAACTACCGCGCTACTGCCTGTCCCTTTCTCCTCCCTGTGTTTCAGGTAATGCTCAAAAATAGGGTTAAAGATGCGATGGGCCCCGTTCTCATCAAGAATAAATCCGGTTTCAAAAAGGTATACTCCCCTTTGCCTGTCCTGCTCGGCAAGTGCATTTCCTTTGCTCGTTTTCAGAAGGATCTCTTTTTCTTCCTTCATCAAGCTTTCCCACAATTCTTCAGACTGCAACGTTACCCTTTCATCTTTACTGATGAGTGAAAACAGTTCATTTTTTGTTTTTGGCATGCTGTCTTTTTTTTCATTAAGAATGATAAGCGCAAGCTGTAAATACTGCACATGACCATGGGCCATCTCGATGAGGTCTTTTATTGTCTCATCAGGTAAATGCACGCTGTATCTATCGGCGAATGTTTGATAGATAACTCGCATATCCTGCTCTTTGGCAGGCTTCATATACATGAGATGAGAAAAAACAGAAAGCGATGCTTTTGTAAAAACAGCGGGCGAAAGATAATCAAGTGTTCGATAGTTCGTAAAAACATATGCAAGCTTTTGATGTGTTGCGTCTTTTAATCCTTGTAAATTATCAAAGAACTGTTGATTTACCGCATCTTTGACCCGATCAAATCGCAGGAAGAAAATGGTCGGATAGACATCTGTTGCAAGAATGCTCACCAATGCCTGACGGACACCGTCAATTAAAAGAAATAAATCATGCGTTTGAATGCTATTCAAAAACAGCGATTCGATCCGTTTTTTGTCAACTCCAGGCAGATCCGAATAATTGACGACATCAACAATGCGCTTCAGTGTTAACGCCCAAAACGGATACATTTCCCGCTCAATAAGATCGTTGAGATCAACGGGAATAAACAGATGCTTTTGACCCTTTCCGATATACGTATTGACCACGTCCTTGTGGTAGAGGAAAAAACGGAGAAAATTACTGATGCCAACCCGCTTCATCCCAACCAAATCGACAGAGTGTCGATGCAACACATGCTCCCCTAGCCTCACTGCGTCTGCCTTACGAAACGTCAGCGGATAGCTTGTCTCAATAACAGATGTATCCATGTGAGCTATTGTAAAAGCTTTCCTCTTTTTTCGCAATGATCAAGTACGAAGATCATTTTTGCAGGATGCAAAAAAAAGGATTGTCAGGTTATTGTCTATTAACACAATGTTGTCATGCAGCAGCAAAATCGTATGCTATACTACACAAAAGGAGGCTAATTCATTGTGCTCTTAACCAACGAACAGCTTGCAGAACAGCTTGCAAAATGCACTCACCTGCAAGGAGACAAATTAATCGTTCACAACCTTACCTACTTACAATCTACCTATATTGATTCGCTCATCTATACTGCTGTTTTTTCTCCTGAAGAAACGGTAAAAACAAAAAGTCGACAGCTCATTACCAAAATTGCCGAAACACTTGGGATTTATGCCGCATCAATTTACCCACTGTATCAAGCAATTGGAAGAGGTGAAATTTCAGGCTTTACCGTCCCGGCGATGAATATTCGAGCATTAACGTATGACACCGCAAGCGTAATTTTTCAGCTCGCTTCTCAACAAGACATTGGCGCGCTCGTTTTTGAAATTGCTCGGTCTGAAATCGAGTATACCGACCAACGACCAGAAGAATATACGGCAGCCGTTCTCGCAGCCGCAATAAAAACCGGCTATACTGGTCCTGTTTTCCTCCAGGGTGACCATTTTCAGCTTAGCAAAACAAAATACACCGCCGATCCCGAACAGGAGATTGAAAAAGTGAAATCCTTGACGAGAGAAGCAATTGAGGCGCAATTCTTTAATATTGATATCGATGCCTCAACGCTCGTTGATCTTACATTACCCTCGCTTACCGCTCAACAGGAAAACAACTACGAAGTTACCGCACTACTCACCAACTACATCCGTTCTCTTGAACCAAAGCACGCGACAATTTCAATAGGCGGGGAAATCGGTCATATTGGTGGGAAAAATAGCACAGTCGCAGAATTTCAAGCGTTTATGGAAGGATATCTTTCTATTATTCCTGAAAATGGCATTAGTAAAGTTAGTGTACAAACCGGAACATCTCATGGCGGCATTCCACTTGCCGATGGGAAAATTGCTGACGTGCAGCTCGATTTTGCTGTCCTGAAAGATATTGGTAAAGCAGCACGGGAACAGTATGGCATTGGGGGCGCTGTCCAGCACGGTGCCTCGACACTTCCCAACGAGCTCTTTCATAAATTCCAAGAGGCAGGTACGCTTGAAGTTCATCTTGCGACTGGTTTCCAAAATATTGTCTATGACACGATGCCAAAACAACTTCGTGAAGAAATGTATGCATGGGTTATGAAAAATTGTCAAAAAGAGAAAGAGGCGGACTGGAATGATGAACAGTTTGTCTACAAAACCAGAAAAAAAGCACTGGGACAATTTAAGAAACGCCTGTGGGACTTACGAACAGAGGAAAAGGAGCTAATTCGACAGAAGCTTGCCGAGCAATTTCAATTTCTTTTTGAACAGCTCCGTGTCCATGATACTAAAAAACATATTTCAGCCTATGTACACCAAGCCAACAAGCCTGACTGAGTTTATTCTGGAAGAAGAGCGGCAATTTACCGATGCGACCGGAGGCTTTACGCTGCTTTTAACGCAACTTGCCTATGCGACGAAAATCATCTCAAGCCATATCAGTAAAGCCGGGCTTGTCGATATTTTGGGAAGTTCCGGGACAAAAAATGTCTTTTCCGATGACGTGCAAAAAATTGATATTTTTAGCAATAGTGTTCTTGTCGATATTCTCTCTGCAACGGATCAGGTCGCAACCATCGCCTCAGAAGAATTGGAAGAACCAATACAGGTAAACGATAACGGAAAATACATCGTCTACATGGATCCGCTGGATGGATCTTCAAATACCGCAGTCAATGTCAGCGTCGGGACAATTTTTTCTATTTACCGCGCAGAAAAGGGATTGCTACAAAAAGGAGGACAGCAGATAGCAGCAGGCTATGTCATCTATGGCTCAAGCGACATGTTTGTATATACCTGTGGACAAGGGGTAAACGGGTTTACTTTGGATCCGTCAATCGGCAGCTTTCTTCTATCCCACCCCCATATCACAATACCTGAGGCAGGTGCAACCTATTCCGTCAACGAAGCGTATTCCCCCCTGTGGGATGTTTCTTTACAAAACTATATTGCTTCGCTCAAAACGACACAGAATGCGCTTGGAAAGGCGTACAAAGCCCGCTACGTCGGTTCAATGGTTTCTGATATCCATCGGACCCTCCTCACCGGTGGTATATTTCTCTATCCCAAAGATCAAAACAATATCGATGGAAAACTACGCTTGCTATATGAAGTGAATCCCATGAGCTTTATTATTGAACAAGCAGGAGGCAGAACTCTTAGTAACGGAAAAAGCCCGCTTACTATTACACCGTCCTCTATTCACCAGAAAGTCCCGATTGTGCTTGGAAGTCCTGCCTGCGTTGCAGAATATGAGGAAAAAGTACGATGACATTTGTTGATGAAGTTTCCATTAGGGAGAAGCGAATATTGCTTCGTGTTGATTTCAATGTCTCATTGACGCCAAATCGCGCAATTGCGGACGATATGCGGATACGCCAATCTCTCCCAACCATTCAACACCTTCTTCGAAACGGCAATAGATTAATCCTCATCTCCCATCTGGACCGACCGGAAGGATTTGATCCAAAACTCTCTCTTCAGCCCGTTCGTGATCGGCTCCAACAGTATCTTCCCCAATATCCCATTCATCTCGTCGCCGACTTTACCAAAGACAAAAACCTTTTAACCACACAAAAACCAGAAGACATTGTTTTACTTGAGAATATCCGTTTCTATGCCGGAGAGGTGCAAAATGATCCGAACTTTGCAAAGCAACTGGCACAGCTTGGCGATGTATATGTTAATGAGGCATTTAGCGTGTCTCATCGGAAAGAAGCCTCAATCGTTACCCTTCCCCAACTCCTTCCCTCCTACGGAGGATTATTGCTTAAAGATGAAATCATGATGTTAAAAAAAGGGCTTGAGAACCCGACCCGCCCGCTTGTCGCAATTGTTGGTGGAAGCAAGATCTCAACAAAAATCAAATTTATTGACAAGCTTATGGATCTTGCAGACTTTCTTCTTATTGGCGGCGGTCTTGCCAATAATTTCCTCGCTGCCCAAGGCTACGCCATTGGAAAAAGTATCGTTGAGCAGAATGAACGAGAAACAACTGAAGCGTTGCTGAAACAGCAGTGGACGAAAAGAGCAAAACTCCTTCTCCCCCTTGACGCTGTCTGCGGTAATCCTATAGATAGAGCGACACCGGGAATGCCACTTGCCCTACAGGACATCCCACCGGAAGCTATGATTCTTGACATCGGCCAAAACACACAAAAACTCTTTGCCAATGCCATTCAGCAAGCGAGAACGATTATCTGGAACGGGCCGGTAGGATACATCGAAAATCCACAATACATAAGCGGCACTGATGCAATCTATGAAGCTGTCATTGCAAACTCTGAGGCAATCTCAATTGTTGGCGGCGGTGATACGCTTGCCTCTCTTGCGCTTAAACCTGACCTTCATAAAATCAGCCATATCTCGACAGGAGGCGGAGCAATGCTTTCATTCGTAGAAGAAGGAACGCTTCCTGGTATTCAAGCTTTAAGATAAAAATCGGAAAACTGTTCGGTATTTGCTATAATGGCAGAAAGTATATGAAGACGCATACAAAACCACTCATCGGCTATACTCTGGAGCAACTGTTAGAGATCCAGTCAAACTTCCACAACGAGCTGGAAGAAGCAAATAATGGCCGGAAAACAAGCCTTCCCTATATCGTGCAACAAATGCCGAATGCTTCAGTCGTAAAAGGAGAAGAATCATTTCAAGTCCTTGTTATTGGCGGAAGTGTCTTCAAGAAAGCAATTATGCATCGGGAAGACGGGAAGCTTATCCTTCTCAAGCGAGAAGAAAAAAATCAACCATTCTTTCATACACGAGACGATTTCTTCTCATTTATTGAAAAGGAGCTTGACCCAGAGGTGCATGCAATAGCAGTCAACTTTGCCTACCCCTTACAACCGGTTTTTGAGGGTGGCAAAGCAGACGGCGTCCTTCTCAGGAGCGTCAAAGAGCACAAATTTGAAGGGCTGATTGGAAAAATGCTTGGACGAGAGATAGAAACATACTTTAAGGAGAAACATGGACGAACACTTTCTGTCTCTGTTGCAAATGACTCAGTTTGCCTGCTGCTTTCTGGACTTACCCAATTCACTTCCCATGACATTGCCGGAGGCATTGTAGGAACGGGCATGAATTTTGCGCTTTTCCTGGATGACAATAAATGTGTAAACTTAGAGGCAGCAAATTTTGACAAATTCCCCCAAAGTGATGAGGGAAAAGACATTGATGCAAATTCCACGCAGCACGGAAAAGCACTTTTTGAAAAAGAGACGTCGGGAGCATATCTTTTTAAACAATTTAATTACCTGACCCAAAAATATGGCATAGGAAATCCTCCACTCGCCTCAACGGCAGAATTAGACGAGTTAACACAAAGCTTTAATCCAGAAGTCGCCTCTATTGCAAAGGGGCTTTTGCAGAAATCCGCAGCACTGGTCGCGTGCGTCGTAGGAGGTATTACGCTTTTTAAGAAAAAAGACATGGTTTTCGTCATGGAAGGAAGCTTATTTTGGAATGCAACGGGATATAAAGAACATGTAAAAAATCTCATGATCAAACTTGTTCCCCATCATAACGTTACCTTTGCAAAAATTGAGGACAGTCCAATTTTTGGCGGTGCCAAGCTTATTAGTTAGTCTCCTCCCGTGCGCTGCATTGCACTCTTCCCAAAGGGGACATCTTCATATGCTACAATAACGCAATGGAACTATTTGACTTTATTCTCCACTTTGATGAGCATTTAAAAAATATCATACAAGCATTTGGCCCTCTCACCTACGTCATTCTCTTCCTGATTGTCTTCGCAGAAACTGGACTTGTTGTCGCGCCGTTCCTGCCTGGTGATTCGCTGCTTTTTGTTGCAGGGACGCTTGCCGGTAGCGGATTGCTCAATTTGGGAATCACCTATATCACGCTTCTATTTGCTGCGCTACTTGGTGATACGATCAATTATTGGATAGGCAATATAGTAGGGCCTCGCGTCTTCGCGAAAGAAAACTCACGGATATTTAAGAAGACCTACCTTGAAAGAACTCGTGAGTTTTATGAAAAACATGGAGGAAAAACAATTATCCTTGCACGATTCATGCCGATTATTAGAACCTTCGCTCCCTTTGTTGCAGGGGTTGGAAAAATGCATTACAAAACCTTTGTTTTTTACAATATAATCGGTGCTTTTATTTGGGTTACAAGCTTGACCTTCGCGGGTTATTTTTTCGGCGGTCTTCCCATCATAAAAAATAACTTTGAATACGCTGTGATTGTGATCATAGTTGTTTCTTTATTGCCTATGGTTATTGAGTACATAAGACATAGGAAGGGTCCGAAGATGACCAGGCAACAGCTCGAAAAAGCAACCTACCAAGATATCCAAAAAACCCTAAAGAAAGAACATCTTAACGATTAGTATTTTTAAAGAGGCTGTTCTCGGTTTTGTAACGTAACCCAATAGAAAATCGGCCACTTTATCCCCTCTTTTTCGAGCTTCTATTAGCTGAACCTTGGGCCACGACCGGAGCGAGCTTAAGACCTGCTTCTCTATGTGATTTTAAAAAGAAGTATCCGACTATTCCAAAGGTGCTTATTGGAGAGAGCCATTGTGGGATGTGGAAACCAAAACCATCAAACACCATAATAGCTCCTAATACAAGAATCGAATACATTGCCCCATTTTTTAAATACTTATATCTTTTTATTCTATCAATATTGCTCACCGTTAACTGACGAAGCACAACCGCACCAATACCGTTTCCTAAAAGAATAAGCGGCACAGAAAGTGTGAAGGCAAATGCGCCCAGTACGCCGTCGATTGAAAATGTTGCGTCAATCACTTCAAGATAAAAAATTTTACTTAAATCTGATCTCCCCTTCTGCATCAACCGTTTCTCTTCTTGTTCAGCGTTCTGTTTAAACCCGTGCGTAATAAAAAAAGCAGTTGAACCAACGACTGCTCCAAACGCGATGAAAGGATTTTCTTTGAGGGCATACCAAACAATAGCTGTAAGCATAATTGAAACAACAGCATAAAACCACACGGATTGTTTATGAAAAAACCGTTCTCCCTTCAATCCATAGGCTTTTGGCTCAATAAATAGCCAGTGAAAGAATAAGAATAGTAAAAATGTCCCGCCACCCATCAAGAGGACCGGAGCCGAAGCTTCTACAGCCTCTATTACTCTTGGGTCACTGCTAAATGTAGCGGTCAGTGCGCCAATTGGACCAAGAGAAGGAACAGATGCCCAGACAATCGCCCAAGGCAACAAGCCTCGTATAATAAATACAGCGAAGAGTAACCCCCAGAAGAGAAACCATTTCCGCGCTTTCTCCTGCATCGTTGAGAGGACCTCGGCATTGATAACAGCGTTATCTACGCTGGTTATTATTTCAAAAAGCGTTAAACCGCCGATGGTGAGAAGAATTGGCAAAAAATCCATATGCTAGATTATATCATGTATAAAGGCTATTTCCGAGCGAATTGAAGAATGATCCGCCTATCTTCCGCAAGGGTACCTGTGTATTGTATTGCATTTTCTTGCTTTGCCATATCTGTATTTACATGAAGAAGGGTCAACTGCTCAGGATACTGCAAAGTAAACGTATACTGATCTTTTTCTGTTCCCGGCTGCTTATATACAAGCAGATCATACGCAGATGCTGCTTCGTTCACCGGAAAAACCTGCTTCTGCGCATATTGAATTTGAACCATCTTCTTGGACCGGGATGGAACAATAGTTAAAAATCCGTACATTGTCTTCCCGTCCTCTTGGACAGTTTCTACCTCAAGCCCAAGAGGAGGGATAAACCGCTTGCCAAGATATACTGATACATTCGTAATCGCCGGAACCACTTCCTGCTCTTCCCCGTCTATCAAGATTCTTTGCAGAGACGCGCCTTCCGGGACAATAAAACGAATGAATGCTTTGTAGTCTCCGCCAAACTTATTCTCCTTGCTACTCGTATTTTCATATTGTACGCGGATAACTGACAGCACTTCTCCACCCTCGTTTATTCGAACACTCTGTCCGAGTGAACGAGTAAGAAAAAAGTTTGCCTTATTTTCGCCGAGATTTGCTTCATTAACGCCTGCAAAATCTAAAAATACATCTTTTTTCCTCTCGTCTTTGAGCGACGATGAAAAATTATTGATACTGAAAACACGCTGAATACTGGAATTACTGAATGCAAAAAGTATGTGCTTTTCGTACAGACCGTCTGCGAATGCTTTCAGCAGCACTCCATAGGATACGCCTTTTCTTTGCGTTAACCGCGCTTCCAGAGCAGCATAGACCGCCCGAAGAAAATCTTTTTTTTGTGTTGAGCCGGCAAAAAATTTGTCTTGGACATGTGACTCTGTTTTCTCAAAAAACGTATCTGCAGTAATTGTTTCATTGTAATCCGGTATATAAAGCGGTTCGACCGCTCGAATAACTTCTTTTATAAACGTTATATCAATACCTACAACTGCATTCACCTTCTGTCCAGTTTCAAGACCCAGTAAATAGGCTGCCGTTGAGGCGTTCTTGGGAAAATCAAGCGTAAAATTACTGTCTCGCAAGTATAAATGACTGCTCCCAAGATATCGTCTCAGCGCAAACGGTGGTTCAATATGACCCTTAAGCTGCCCATCGGCATCGTACACATCATGAACGGTAAATTTTCCCATCTTTCCTTTATCAATATCCGTTATGCCATACGATCCGATAAATCCTCCGCCTGGCCTGAGCTCCATATTGTTTTGAAATAATAGTAGGTATGTTTGTTTACCATGAAAGCCGAGCATATGCGGCAAGACATCAGCCAATAAACCAAACACCTGAAGCGGCCTTTCATACATTTTTAATTTTTCGCTGTACTGTGGAGGCAAACGATTCTCAGCGAGGATTTTCTGAAGCGTAATGTTTTCATTTTTCAGCGTATTCAAGGAGCGAATGACTTCTTCTCGCGACGCACTGCCTTCTTCCCCGTACATTTTCTGAAGCGTAATCAAGGCCTGCGTTATCCCGAGAGTACTCTCTGCCACTTCCCTTCCCGTATGAACATTTCTTGCAAAATCGAACAGCTGTGTCCGAAAACCAATAGCAGGCGTCATGCGAACAAGATTTTCTGATACGCGCTCTGTTACCGCTAAAGCTTTCACTGATTGAGACGCCTTTTGAGATGCGATCTGCAGATTTCCACCCTCAAGCGCGTCTTTTGCAGAGAGAAGCTGCGTATACCCATAAAATGCCATACCGGCAAACAGGAGGAAAGGAAGAGAAATAATAGCTACAGCAAGCAGTATTCCCGCAAGAAGCGGAGCAAACGGGAGTTGCATGAACCGTTTTGCTTTCTTCCGCTGCCTTACCGTCACATGGGGATCAAATACCACATCTGCAAGCCGCTGCTCAAGCGGGTAATGGGAAAAGAGATAAAATCCTTGCCGGAACACATGGTGGCTGCTGTCAGTCTGCCGCTTGAGGAAATCTATCTTAAGAAGGGGATTATGCTTCTTAAGCATCCTCGCGACGGAAAAATAGGTAACAGGATGTTTCAGGCTGGCATTATAAATTGTTGGCAGAGTCGCTTGCTTTTGGGTAAAAGCAATTTTGAGCAGAGAAGCAACGACATCGTCAAGATGGATGGGGTAGACATGCTGCATGCCTGAATTTACCAGCGTGATCGATCCCTTTGTTTTTGCAAGAACAAGCAGCTCTGTGAGTGTGTTTTCAAACGGAAGGTTGTCGGCAAAAATATCTCCATACACCAATACATCAACGTCGCGGGCGTGTGAAGCTATGCTTTTGACAAACTGTTCCGTAACTTTGTAAATACTCCCTGCAAAAATAAATCGCGCACCTAAACGCTTTGTTTTCTGCACCAAATGGGGGAGGAGAGCAAATTCCTCCTTACTCCCATGACAGATAAATATAATATGCGAAAATTTATTATCGGGTATGCTCGGCATTCGCTTGACGAAAGGAATATGAATAATACGGCCGTTGCCTTGAGAGGGTAGTGGTCTTCCGGAAACCAGAACAGTTAAAAATTCTTTCGTGAGGCTTTCTGCAAGCGCATTGCCGAGCAATCCTTGCTTATCAATGATTAAAAGAGGAGTGGTGTTTTTTTCTTCTGAAATAATTAGGGTCGGTTTTTCCATCTGTATTCATGATATACCCCTTCGCTTTTAAAAAACAACGTATTATGCCTAACGGAGTTTTGAATATGAGCTAAATTTTACTTTAAAGGCAAACGCCTTTCTTAAAGCTACGGTAGGTATATACAGTTTGTAAATTCAAAACAGAGTGGCATATACAAAAATCGCCTGCTATTCAAAAGAGAAAAAACATTGCATTTAGCTTATACCAACAAGCTTTCACATTGGGTATCGTATATTTTTCGCTAAGCGGCGTCCACAAACAGCAACGCTTTAAACAGATTGCCGCCATTTGATAAAAAGTCCGAAGAGAACGACTGCCTCACTCCCGACAGTAATCCAGGCAGGAGCAAGAGAGCCAAAAGATGGG
>JACQKR010000054.1 GCA_016204425.1 Candidatus Levyibacteriota bacterium | reverse complement strand
GCCTTATATATATCAAAAACAATTTAAAGAAGCTGAAAGGAAAGCGAGTGGGGAAAAGCGTGGTTTGTGGAGTCTCCAAACGTGCAATGGAAGTATACCACTCCGCTTTGAATTTGCAACAAATTTAGGCAAAATTCAAAGCTCCGTTGGGTATTATACATTGCATTTTGATTTCAGAGGAGTATAACAATCTATGACACGCATCACGGTTAAGACAAATAAAAAAGATGAAGTTGTGGATATTACAAATAAAATTGCAGTCTTGCTTCTAGAACAAGAAAGACAAGACGGGTTGTGTACGATATTTGTAGCACACACTACATGCTGCATCACGACAGCAGATCTTGATCCGGGAACAGACCTTGATTTTCTTGATTTCCTAAGAAAGATAGAGCCAAAACTCACGTATCGTCACCCGCATGATCCGAAACACGCACCGGACCACATCCTCTCCTCCATCATCGGTCCCTCAGTAACAGTACCGTTTGAAAATAAACACTTGATTCTCGGAGATTGGCAACGAATCATCCTCATCGAACTCGACGGCCCGAGAGAAAGAAAACTCATTGTTTCATTCCTATAGGCTTTTTGCTATAATAAACATGTGAGTATTGAATACGCTGAATACAAACCTGGCGAAGATAAACCAGTTTACTCTGGATCGGTAGAACCTGGACAACATCGTCGAATCCTAACATTCAATCGCAGAAGACATGAGCTTACTGGCGAGGGTTTTCTTATTGAATGTTTTCCTGATGATAGTGGAGGAAAAGTAACACATCAAGTCGTTGCGTCCGAAACAATGAAATTACTTGGTGATCCAAATCCACATGGCCTTCCCGGCTCAACTGAAGAAATTGTTCTCGGCCAAGGACAACCTGATGCAACAGAAAGAACTGTTGAATTACATGGGAAAAATATTGTTTTCAGACATGTTCCTAATGGTACACCCACAGAAGTCCCAAGCAATATTACTTATTGAACCCTTCCGCAATTAAAATATTTCCAACAGAGACTCGACGTCTTTCTTCGTAATTGCCGGGAAATTGGCGATTCGGATTTGGGTATCTTTCAATTCTCCATAGCCGCTGCCGACGATAAAACCTTTTTCTTTCAACTTTTCAATAACGACTTTTGATCCATCAAGGGTTTGAACCAGTATCACTGTTTGGGATCGAAATCTTGTGTCTTTCACAAACGGCTTATTTTTTGTTTTCTCAAAAAAATCGTATAGAATACTTGCTTTCTCTTCTGTCTCTTTTCTGATTTTTTCAATTCCAACTACAAGCATGTCTTCAACAACTTTTTGCAAAAGATACATATCCAAAACATTTGGCGTTTCAGGCGTTTGCTCTTTTAGAGACGATTGCTCGAGGGAAAGAAAATTATGATAACTCCCGATATTTAGTCCTTTTTCAGAAAGTAACTTTGTTTTCTCAAATGCTTGCGGGCTGACGATGATGACACCCAACCCCGCCGGCAAACCGAATCCTTTTTGGACTGAGAAAAATGTGATATCAATTTTTGAGAAATCAATCGTGACATATGGAGCTGATGAAACAATATCCAGAGCAATCAATTTTTCAGGATGCTGTTTTTTTATTTGATAAATATCTTCCATTGGGATTGCAACACCGGTACTCGTTTCATTTTGGGTGAAACAAAGCAGTTCGGTATCAGAAGGTATTGCACTTATATCGAAACCCGTCATGCTGGCCCGCTCCGCTGAAGCTTTAGCGAGGCGAGCTTGTCCAGCATCTCCTACGTCAAGAGATTCTGGATGCGCTCTTTCTGTTCGCTTACCAGAATGACGAAAATTAAAGTGAAATCCCTCACCTAATGGCACTTCGTATTTCTGTGGTTTTTTTTTCAGTTCCTCTGCAGCTTTAAAAAATCTTTCCGCAAATGCACCGTTCACGAAATGAAGACTGGATGTTTGAACGACATTCTCTATCACCCGCTCCATCGCCTCTGTTCCTGATGAAAGAAAATAGATTTTGTGTGTTTCCGGAATATCTAAAAGTCTCCGTAACCCGTCTTTGAGCTTTTTGCTCAGTTCCTGATAGACACTTCCTCTGTGTGAAATCGAGGGAATATCCTCTTTCAAAGCTTGTGCAATATGTTTTTTAACAGTTGGGTACAACTGACTTGGCCCGGGTGTAAAAAATATTCTTTTCATATTCCTTGATTAGATGTCATCCCGAATTTATTTCGGGATCTCGCTTCGCTCGAGATGCTGAAACAAGTTCAGCATGACAATGTATCAATATAAAACCCGAAATCGTATTGTCCCAGCAATCTCACGTAACTTTTCTACAACTTCTTTATCATACGCTTGACTCACATCCGTTATCACATATCCCATCTCTTCATTTGTCTTGAGGTATTGCCCCTCAATATTGATTTCATGTTGTGCGAGAATATTGTTAATCTGCGCCAGCAATCCCGGCTTATTCTTATGGATGTGGATGAACCGATGGGCATTGCGGAGTTCCGGTAACTGGATCTGTGGAAAATTCACAGATAGTGTCGTATTCCCCGCATTGATGAAATCCAACAGTTTATTTGATACGAACTGTCCTATATTCCGCTGCGCTTCCTCAGTACTTCCACCGATATGCGGCGTGAGAATGGTATTTGGCGATTCTTGCAGAACGCTTTCAAATTTTTCCGCATTACTTTTCGGCTCATATGGATACACGTCTAATCCTGCACCTGCAACTTTTCCACTTTTTATTGCTTTAGCGAGCGCGTCGACATCAACGATACTCCCCCGTGCAAGATTGAGGAAGATAACTCCATTTTTCATCTTGGCAAACTCGCTTTCTCCAATGAGATTCTTGTTCGTCTTTCTCCCATCGATGTGCACCGTCACAACATCGGCAATGTGCAACAACTCGCTCAATGTGTCACACTTCTTTGCATTACCTAAAGCAAGCTTATCGACAATATCGTAGAAGTAGACCTCCATCCCGAGTGCCTCTGCCAAAACACCAAGCTGCGTTCCGATATTGCCATACCCGATGATGCCGAGTCTCTTCCCCCGCACCTCAAAACTTCCTGTTGCCGACTTATCCCACTCACCTTTGTGAAGCTTCATACTCTTATCAAATGCCTGCCGATATAGCAGTATAATCTCTCCGAGTGCCAGCTCAACTACACTTCGGGTATTACTGTATGGAGCATTAAAAATTGCAATACCTCGTTTATTGCATGCCGGCAGTGTTATTTGATTTGTCCCGATACAGAACGCACCGATTGCCAAAAGCTTCTTCGCATTTTGCAGTGCGTTTTCTGTGATTTCTGTTTTTGATCGGATGCCAAGAATCGAAACATCTTCCAGTCTTTCTGCCAATTCATTTTCGGAGAGTGCGCTATTTACTGTCTCAACAGTAAACCCCTCTTTCTTGAATCGATCGAGGGCGATCGGATCAATTTTCTCAAGGAGGAGTACTTTCATCTTGCTTTTTGGGAATGATTCTTTCCGCGGAAGATTGTTGAGAAATAAAAACTCATCAAAATTTTTTATAATTTTATCTGCTTTTGCCATAACTCCTGCCCTGGCTACATTTTCTGTAAAACAATAAAAAGCAGATGCGCCGCCTCGTTCTTTGATCTGGTAATCAGTAATTCCATCCCCTATCACTACGATATCTCCTTGCAATCCCAAATTTTTTACGACCTTTACTTTCCCCAAATCATTCGCAAGCGGATTTTTCTTGTCGTATCCGGCAATGCGATTTCTGCTGTGCAGAAATCGATTCGCCAAAACATGATCTTTTGAAAGACCAAATTGCTCAACAATTGGATACATATATTCATGAAACCCGCCGGAGATAATATAAATTTGCTTTGCGTACTTTACGAAAAAATCACTATTCCGCTGTATTGAGGGTGTGATGTGATTCCGAAGATACTCGATTAGTTTATCAATGTGCTCGGATGTGGGGCTGAAAAGCGCCATGCGTTTTGCGAGCGATTCGCCAAAACCGATTTTTCCCTCCATGCCGGCCCGCGTAATATCCGCCACTTTCTTTGTCACTTCGTCTTTTTTCGGATGATCTGCTAAAGCGATTTTTACAAGTGTATCCAATGCCTCAACCGTCACAAAAGTGCTGTCAAAATCGATAATATAGTATGTTAATTGTTTCATTGCTACATTGTTATATTGTTAAAAACTCTACTTGTCATTCTGAGTCGAAGACGAAGAATCTTGAAAGATCTTTCGCTCTCGCTCAAGATGACATTTAAACTTATTTGTAAGTATTTCATATTGTGAATGTTAATTGTTAGTTATTGTATTGCTAAATTGTTAAAGAATTACGAAAAAGAGAACTTTGAAAAGGGCGGGCAACTCGAAGATGATAAGAGGTAATTACACCATGGAAGTACATCGAGTATAAATCCGATTCTTTGAAAAATCAAGCAGGAAATTTTCCTCAATTGACAATCTATCTCGCACAGTGTAGAAATGAATCTATGAGCGCAGATACGATGGAGCCAATACAAGCAGATGCTCTAGCGGCATATGTAGGGACAACTGCTGAGGAACTCCATGATCATCTTCGTGATAAAGGTAGGCTACCGGAGCGAGCACAGCGTGGAGTGACAAAAAGCATAGTTTCCGGAGCAATCCCACCTGGTACAAGATTGATAAATTTTGTAAACGAGCTGGGTACGAAGGCAATATTAGATGCTGCAAGAGAAGGCGTATATACAGAAGACCCAGCTTCTTTGGGACCCGAAGAAACAAATGCAGCAGAATCTCCTCCGAAACAGATTGACCCAGCTGTTTTTGCACGTAGGTCAGCACGAAAGACTCACAATAGGCTAGTAGGAGAAGGAAAGCTACCAAAAGAATCAGACCCTGATGAAACTGATGCAATATTTTTTGCTTCGCTCCCCGAAGGAGCAAGGGTACCAGACTTTTTTGATATACTTGCCGACAGAGCAGCAAGTGAAGCACTTGCAAATGGCGCGCTTGGCAATTCTCCAGCTACAGCCACTCCGATTGAAGGACTACCACAGGTCGACCGTGTTCCAGAAGGAACATTTTCATCTGATTCTCTACCATTATCAGGAGATTTCGTTGAACGCACAGCAGATTCAGGAGATCTTATTCTAACAGGCAAATAAATTATTTTCCAAATCTTCTTTCCCGTCTATCGAATTCTGCGAGAGCTTTATCAAATTCTTTGGTACTAAAGTCCGGCCAGAATTTTGGAGTAAAATATAACTCGCTATAGACACTCTGCCAGGTCAGGAAATTACTTGTCCGCATATCCCCTCCCGTCCGAATAACCATATCCGGATCAGGCTGCCCGGCAGTATAAAGATATTTTCTCACTACCTCCTCATCTATGACCTTTGGCTTTTCTTTCAAAATTTGTTTTATTGCCTGCAGTATCTCTGCCCTTCCTCCATAACTCATCGCGATATTCACCGTAATTGCAGTGTTGTCTTTTGTCTCCTTGATAACGTCTTTCATCTTCTCGACAATATCTGATGGAAAATCCTCAAGTCTTCCAATAACCCGAATCCGTGTTCCTTCTTTTATCAAGCGGTCGATCATCGAACTTTTAAAAAGTTTTCTGAAAATATTCATCAGATCTTCAACTTCTTTTTTCTCTCTATTCCAATTCTCAGTTGAGAAGGCATAAAACGTCAAATACTTGATGCCGAGTTTTTTTGCATGCAGCACCACCGGCTCGATACGACGATAGCCCTTTGTGTGTCCGATGACATAAGGCAACTTTCGCTCTCGCGACCAGCGTCTGTTCCCGTCCAGAATAAAAGCGACATGAGTAGGCATCTTCATAAATCCGAAATTCGAATATCGAAACTCGAAACAAATCCCAAATTCGAATTTTCAAAATCCAAAACTGACTTATATATTTGTATTTCTGTCATTTGATATTGTTTCGGATTTCGGATTTCGTGCTTCGAATTTACTTAACTGTTTTACAGTTAAGAGTGCCCACGGTGTGTACTTTTCAGGATTATTCTTAACATCAGCTATGAACTCATGCCTTGGTACCCACACTGCCTCATATACGACATCTTGGTTTGCATTGATTTTTCCGTCATATTTTCCGACCAACACTGCACAATACTCATTCTCGCAGTGAGCAAAATATCGTGCAAAATAATTAAATCCGCCAATTTTTGTAAGCTTTACTTTGCTGATACCCATTTCAGTTTTTAGCGACCGGAGTCCCGCCTCTTCATACGTCTCGTCGTGATCGTTAAAGTGTAAAACGTGGCTTATGGCGCTCACATCCAAGTAGCCATCCCAGCGGACATGTTTGCGTTTTTGCAGCAATACTTCGCCTTGAGCATTTTCTAGTAATACAACGAATGCCCGGTGGTGCAATCCGTCACCAAAATGACACTCTCCTTTGTCTTCATATTTTCCTGTCGGAACATCGTTCTCATCAACGAGAATTAGCATCTGTCGCGCCTCTTCCATAATCATCATATTCTAGCAGACTATGTGTTTATGTCGTAATTTTGCTGATAATCATTTACCTCAGGAGAAAAATGCCGGCGATAGTGACTGCGGCGCCAATGAGTTTCTTCGCGATATCTTCCCGCTCAAGCTTAGAATAAATGTTGCTGTGTGATTTGCGTACCTTTTGCCGGAGTATTGACAATCACATCTTTGACATCGGGCAACTCTTTTATCCTTGAAAGAAGTGCTTCCTTGTCTTTTCCTTCGCACATTAAATGAATGTTCTGTCCGGTGTTCATGGTGAAATACACCTCCAGCCCTTCTTTCCGCCATTTTTTAACATGTTTCATAACCGTAATTGTTGCAGGGTACCAGTAAATGAGTGAGGGGGTTGATGTTAACATTATCGCGTGTAACTCTAATGCTTCTTGCTCAACGATTTCTCCAAACGCCTGAAACTTTTTATCTTTTATATAGTCTTTGATATTTGCTATTTTATTTTTGATATTCTGCAAACGAAGTTCGTAGAACGGGCTTGTCCGAGCAGATTTCTGCCCTTCAGATGTACTCACATCCTTCACTTCCTCAGTCAAAATAACAGCCACATCGACAATATCCCAGTGATCGGGCGGAAATATCGTATGAGCATAGGATGTATCAGAAGTATCTCCGTCGAGCCACTCGACAAATCCGTCGGGAATTGACCGGCATGCACTTCCTGATCCAAGACGTGCAAGAATAGATAGTTCTTTTTCAGAAAGCTGCAGCGAAGCCGCGTTTGACGCGGCGACTGTCAATGCTGCAAAACCGGATGCGCTTGATGAAAGTCCTGTTCCTCTTGGAAAATTATTCTGCGATACTACTTTTGCTTTTTTAGAAATCTTCGCCATTTTTCTGATCCGATCAAGATGCTGGATAATCTTTTTATCAGAGTTTAATTTGTCATTCTGAACCCATGCCGCACGTTGTGCCGCAGGACTTTCAGCTTGATTCAGAATCACATGAGATTGTTTCGCCAGGTACCGTCCGGTACTTGGCTTCGCTCCGCTCGCAATGACAGAAGAAATAAATACCTCATCTGCTTTATATTTGCCGTCAAACTCGACAGTCGTCGTCGTCAAAAGATTACTCAAATTCATCGAAACACTGCCGTTTTCAGGAAGACGCAACTCTTCGTCCTTCCTCCCCCAGTATTTGATAAACGCGATATTCGATGGCGCTATAGCAGTCGCTTTCATATTTCTATTCGCACTCCTTCTACATTTGTTGCTACATCGATATATTCCCCGCCTGCTCTTGTGATCGCATCAATGACTCCCTGTTTCTTTTCATCCGAGGTAAATGCGATCATGCAATCCCCTCCTCCTGCACCAGATAATTTTGCCCCATATGCCTCTGCATCTCGAGCAGCATAAATCATGCTAGAGAGCCTCCACGTACTGACGCCGAGAGATTCTAAGAATCCCTGATTCATATTCATAAGCTGCCCAAATGTGATCCAGTCCTTTTCTCTCAATGCTTTTGCTCCTAACTTTACTATCTTTTCAATATTCCGATACATGCTATCAACAACGACAGGATATTTCTTGCTGACTTCCGCAACTTTGTTGATAAGCACCACGGTATCTGCTTTTACCCTGCTATACCCGACAACCATAGGTAAATTTTTAATCGCAAGTTGCTTAATTTCTTTGCCACCGGTAACAAAATATAGCGTTCCGCCGTAAATAGCTGCTGCAATATCAAATCCCGACCCCTTCCCTTGAATATCGAGTACTGTTTTATATGCTAGTTCAAAAATTTCCTTGTTCTCCAATTTCACTGAAAATAATTCACTGAGTGCTTTTATCATACAGACTGTTACAGCTGAGGATGATCCGAATCCAAGATGGGAAGAGAACTCAGATGTTGTCTCGATACGCACTCCTTCTTTAAATGGAAATTTTTCTGCGAAGTTTTTTACTGCGATCTCAACGAATCGAACATTTTTCTCGACATTCCCTTTTCCCAAATCACTCATAGGCTTTTCATGGCCGTGGATGCCGACATTTTTTGCAACAAGCGTGAAATTTGATCGCTCGTCAATCGCTGCCGTGACCCGCATTCGCTGGCCGACAGCAGTCACCAAACACGGATGGTTGTAGACGACAGCGTGCTCTCCAAGTAACATCAATTTCCCAGGCGCCGATACTGTAATATATTTCATAATTACTCTCTCGAAATTTGGGTCAGCTTTGGCACGAGCACTTCAGTTAATAAACGTTTTCCTCTTTCTCGGATAAAATTATTATCAGCTCGAATTATATCAGCCTCAACAAATAAAGGAATCAATAATTTCCTTCCGTTTTCATCAACTTCTTCTACCTTAAACGGAATAACATCTATTCCTTCATAGCCTTCTCCCCCTGTAGAAAATACTCTTTTCCCTTCATGATCAAAACCAAGCCTACCATATGGCGGCGGCCCCCAGAGCGAATGCCATCGTTGTGATTCCTCCGTAAGTGAATTAATTAAATCTGTAGGATATGCACTTATTAAGCCACCATCATGAACTGCTTGCGCTTGCGCTTGCGCTCGCTCTAGTCCATCAACGTTTTGACTCACAACCTCATACGTTATAGCTTCACCGCGTTTGTTTGCTAACCTCTGCAACATATCAAGATGCGCGAGTTCTAAGACAGTTGCTATTCCCTTTCCTCTTTCAAGCACTTGTATATGTCCGTGGGCTGTTGCTGGCTCTTCAATAGAAAAAAGCGCAGTACGCTGCCCTACTATTTTACCAGCTTCATTTTGCGCCAAAATGGTAACACATTCTGCGTAATGTGGAGGATTTGGATAGATTAGTGTTGCCATCTCAAGATTTTCTCCTGTTTTTGTAGCCGTTTTATAGATTGGACCGAAGGTCACACTATCTTCAGCTTTTCTTAAATCTCTAAGTAAATCAACAGCAACGGTCGCGAATTCATCACGCTGCTGGTTTTCATATAGTTTTTGTTCCTCACCCTGCTCTGTCATGATTCGATTCTTAACCCTTCCACTCCTAATTTCATCTGATCTAATAATAAACCATATTTCTTGACGATACCTTCCAGTTTCTTTTTTTCCTTGTGATAGACAAGAAGCGTCCCTGCGCCTTTCGTTTTTCCGCCGCCGCCTGAGATTTTCGCTGCACCGCCTGATTCCTCGATGTCCCGAATTATTTTTTTTACATAGATTGACACAACACCTAATGCTTCCAGATTCCCTTCACCGTGCTTGATAATATTCATTAATTGTTGTTCGTCATTCTGTTTTATTGCAGCAAGTATTTCTCGTGTCAATTTCTCTTGATCATCGAAAATACCCCTTGCTTTCTTCGGATTTTTCTCTGTGAATTTTTTCACAATTGCGATCATCTCGCCTGTTGACTCAACAGGTTTTCCTGTATGGATAGTAAAAAATCGCTCAGCAATACTAGGAGGAATGACGACTGAAACCGGTTCTATAATTTTGACATCATCTGTCTCGCGTCTATACCAGACCAGACCGCCATAAAGCGATGTAGCGGGATCACCACCTGATGGCCGGCCATGTTTTCTCTGTTCTGTTGCGAACGCGATATTAAAGATGTCATTCCGGACTTGATCCGGAATCTTATTAGATCCTGAAACCATTCGGCCTCGCTCATGGCGGGCAAGTTCAGGATGACGAATGAGAAGAGTTGTCGCCGCTGCTATTGCCACAGCCAACGCCGCAGAAGACCCAAGCCCGGCACCGACAGGAATATCCGAGTCGATAGTAAGTCTAAACCCTTGCGTCATCCTGGCACCCGTTCGGGCATCTTCGACTTGTCCAGGATCTCTTACGTCCTTAGAGATTCTGGATGCGCTGCGCTTACCAGAATGACGATTTTGTTGATCCTCATAAAATAGAATTGTTTCTCCAATAGCAATACATGCATAATCCAATTCTTTTTTTGTGATTCTGGTTAAATAGGAAATATCTCCATTTTCTATAAACTTCTCCCACGACGCTTTCGCAGAAAGTGCTTTTTTAATCAGATCTTTCTGATTTGTTGTTTCCACAACCGAAAAATTTTTGGAGGTAACTTCAATGAGGTTTTTCGAAATCGATTCAATAGTTACTCGACAACGCCGATCAATCGCAGCAAGAAGTGCCGGTTTGCCGTAAACGACAACATGTTCACCCAAAAAATGTATTTTCCCAGGCACTGAAACACTAATCTGTTTCATATCAATACAATTTTTGTCCAACAGTTACCATTAGCAAGCTCGAGTCAGGCAAAATTTGATGAGGATTGTTTTTTACTATACCATTATGGGTCATACGTTGCACTCCATCCGAATTAGTTGCTAGCCCAACAACCCGCATAGTATCGATATATTCCTGTGCGTCTCTGTGCGCTTCTCCCCAATACAAACCATCAGACCTGTCCGAAAGCTCTGCATATACCTGTCTCCACCCAAGCATCCATATATCCGTCATTTGCTTGACCGCTTTTCGATCTTCTTCTGACAATCTATCAAGCACGTCATCTTTGACGAGAGGGTAAGTTTGTGCAAAATGTTCTAGTGCTTCCTCTTTTCCCGGATAATTATAGTCACTAAGCAATAATTGATATGCGATATTGGGATGTTCTGTAAGTCTGTCATGATAATCTGCTGTTACAAAATATCCACCGGGTTTAAGCGTACCTGCTATCACTCGAAATGCTGGCTCAAGATTTGAGTGATGATGAATTGCCGCAACGCTCGTCACAACGTCAAAATAATTATCAGGAAATTTCTGTCCGATCTCCAAATCAAATCCTTGCATATACGATACGTTTGCTGCTCCAGCACGTTCCATCGTGTCAGCTGCCACTTTGAGACTGTCTCCTGCTGGATCAAGAATCGTAATATGGGTTTTTCCTCTTATTTCTTCAGGAAGCGATTGAAATATTGCAACAGCTGAATCTCCTGTTCCTCCTCCAATATCAAGGATGCGAAACTCGGCCTCCCCAGCCCGTTCTCTTGCTATCTCAGCAACAACCATAGCCGTAGCATGATGAAGAAGGGAAGGAAATTCTGCTACTCCGGATAACTCGGACACTTTTGAAACAAGGCTGACTTTTTCACCTTTCGCCCACTCGGCCAAATAGAGCGCTTCAGAAAGACCGCTCGGTACGGCATCAGCTATACCCCAATTAAACAAATGCTTATCAGCGAGTCTGTACGGAGAGCCCATTCGTACTGGAAGAATAGTATCATCTTGTGGCGTTAGGGACTGTTCAAACTGCTCTAAATCTTCCTTTGGAACCTGTCCATTCATTATATCTCTAAGTGAAAATCGATGAATATCCAACGCTTCAATGCTCATATGGTTCTGTTGGACAGAATTAAGGAATTATACTCTGCGGATGTCGGTATGTCTATATTTATGAAGCTGGTCTTACTTTTAGCCCGTACTGTATCAATCCATCCGCTGTAGCCTTACCGATTCGTCTTACCACAACTTCTACTTCCTGGTTTTCTTGTAGATCAACACTATCACAGTCGACAACCTGTATACTCATCCGCGATTTATCTTCAAATTCGACAATTGCGACTACATATGGTGCTTCATGTTCAAACCCCTCAGGTGCGACAAAAACTTTTGTCCACGCGACAATTTTCCCTCTATTCCCAAGATATTTGTGCAGTTCTCTATGATTTCGCCATACAACTGGCGGATTATTATTCATAAATATCAAATTCTAAAACACAAATCTCAAATAAATTCCAAATTTCAATTTCGAATTTGGTTATTGTGATTTATTTGTCATTTGGTACTTGTAATTTGGATTTTTCATATTTGTAGAATGTGTATAACTACTGTTGCTCCTGTGCCGCCGACATTTTGGGTCAAACCAACCTTCGCGCCTTCGACCTGTTTTCTTCCCCCCCGTCCCTGCAGCTGCTGGGTTATTTCAACAATTTGTTTTACTCCTGTTGCACCGACCGGGTGGCCGCACGCCTTGAGCCCCCCTGATGTGTTCATCGGCAGCATACCGCCAAGTCTTGTATGACCGTTTTTTACCATTTCTCCTGCTTCTCCTTTTGCACAGAACCCCAAATCCTCCATGGCGAGAATTTCAGCGATGGTGAAACAATCATGAACCTCAACAACATCGATATCTTTTGGACTCACTCCTGCCTTTGCGAATGCTTTCTCTCCGGCGATCTTTGTTCCTTTCAGTTCAGTCAGACTTTCCCGCTGTGAAAGACTAATCGTATCTGTCGCCACCGTACTTGCGGAAATAAAAACGTTTTTCTTTCTTAATTCTTGATTCTTAATTCTTGATTCTACAGTCAAAATGACCGCCGCTGCGCCATCAGTAATCGGGGACGCATCAAAAAGTGTAAACGGATCGGTAATTCGTGAACTCTTCATCACTTTTTCAATTGAAATTTCAAAAGGAAACTGTGCTTTCTCATTCAAGGACGCGTGATAGTGGTTTTTGACTGCAACATGTGCCATGTGTTCTTTTGTCGTTCCGTATTTTGCCATATGCGCTTTTGCCATAAGCGCATACAAGCCTGGAAATGTGAGCCCTGCGAGCCGCTCCTCCTCAGCTCCTGCCCCCATGAGTCCTGCCATAACTTTGTTCGGCGGTGCGTCGGTCATTTTCTCAACTCCCACAACAAGTACGGTTTCATATTGTCCTGAAAGAAGCGACGAGACACCGGCATGCATAGCAAGCCCCCCCGATGCACACGCTCCTTCAAGCTTCATCGCCGGAGCATTACTTCCGATAAGAGACGCGACGACCGCACCAATATGTTCTTGCCCGGTGAGAGTACCCGAGAGCATATTACCGACATAGATTGCATCTATAGCACGACCATCCAGTCCTGCATCCTGCAATGCCTCACTGGCTGCGTCCAAGGCAAGATCAAACAAATTTTTATCCCAAAGCTCTCCAAATTTAGTAAGGCCAACGCCTGCTACTTGTATATTCATAAATTAAAAGTTCAAAGTTAAAAATTAAAAATTGCAGTCTAAAATGCAAAAATAATAAAGAACTTTAAATTTTGCACTGTAACTTTGCACTTTTCACTT
>JACQKR010000048.1 GCA_016204425.1 Candidatus Levyibacteriota bacterium | reverse complement strand
TTGATACATCACTACAAAAAAGAAAAAAAATTCTTAAAGAAATTGAACAGATACATCTTGATCTTATGCGATCATACTGGGGAAATGATATATCAGATATGCATATATACTTGGCAAAATGCTTGCAGGAAGTTGGGAACATCTTACGGAGAAAAGAACCGATAAAAGCAATATCTGATCAGATTGTTTCATATGGCGAAATACTTTCTTCATATATTATTAGTAAAGCTTTAGAGACTGTGGGGATGAAATCGCAACAAATAATTGCAACAGAGCTTATTGTCACAGATAGTAATTTTACCAATGCAGAGTTTCTACCCGACGTAACAACCCGGCAAACAAGAGAAGTCCTCCTGCCGATTGTAAAAAAAGGTATCGTTCCTGTTGTGACCGGGTTTATCGGCGCAACAAAAGATAGGAAAACAACAACGCTTGGCAGGGGCGGATCTGATTATTCAGCAGCAATTCTTGGATTTTCTTTGTCTGCTTCTGAGATACAAATCTGGACCGATGTTGACGGTATTTTCACAGCAGATCCACGGGTTGTCCCATTAGCTACACAGTTGCACCAAATAACCTATCGTGAAGCATCAGAGCTGGCAGCTTTTGGTGCGAAAGTTCTGCATCCCCGTACCATCCGTCCTGCGATAACAGCCGGAATTCCAGTTCGTGTGTTAAATACGCTTAATCCAGAGAGTAGCGGGACGATTATTACAACAGCCGATCAAAAATATCAGAGGGTTGTTGCTATCGCCGCTCAAAAACGCGTAAAACTCGTTAATCTCTACTCAACTGAGATGTTGCATAGTCGTGGTTTTCTCGTCAGGATTTTCAATGTCTTTGCGAAACATACTATTTCAGTTGATTTAGTGAGCGTTTCCGAGGTAAGTGTTTCCGTGACTCTTGATAATTCGGAGCATATGACAAAAGCAGTCGAAGAGCTATCGGAATTTACGAATGTCACGACACGGGAAGTCGGTATTGTATCTCTCATAGGCGAAGGAATAGTCGGCATGCCACACATTATGAGAAATATATTTTTCGTGTTAGATATTGCGCGGGTTCCGGTCCACATGATTTCTCAAGGAGCCTCAGCTATCAATATCAGTCTTGCAATCGATACAGACGAAGTGGATGCTGCGGTTCGATTATTGCATGATAGTGTGTTGCTCGGCGACTCCCCCCACGAAAGGAGTTTTCTATGAAAATCGCATTGATCGGCTACGGCAATATGGGACAGGAAATTGAGCGGGTAGTTGAAGATCAGCAAACTCATACAATCGTTTCAATAAGCTACAAAAACAGAAATGGTGGGCTTGACACGAAAGGGCTGCAAAAAGCAGATGTCGCGATTGATTTTACATCGCCCCAGATCGTCTTACAGAATATAGAACAGGTTTTGCAGCTTGGCATTCCGCTTGTTGTCGGGACGACCGGTTGGTATGAAGCATTGCCGGATGTTGCAAAAATAGTCAAACAACACAAAGGGAGTCTTATATACGGTCAAAATTTTTCAATCGGTGCAAATATTTTTTTCAAAATCGTAGCATATGCGAGTTCCCTACTGAATCAATACGAAGAATATGACGTGTTCGGTGTTGAGACGCATCACACCGGTAAAAAAGATAGCCCTTCAGGAACTGCCCGGAAATTGGCTGATGTTGTCTTGCAAAATTTCCCCCGGAAAAAAGAATTGCAGACAGAAAAACTTGACCGGCAAATTCGTCCAGATGAATTCCATTTTGCATCGGTTAGGGGTGGACGGAATTTCGGACGGCATGAAATCGTCTTTGATAGCCAATCAGATGAGATTCGATTGCTGCATCAAGCTTGGGGAAGACGGGGATTCGCTCAAGGAGCAGTTGTTGCAGCGGAGTTTATAAGAGGCAAAAAAGGACTATATAACTTTAGTGATGTCATTGATAAAATGTCATCCTGAACCCATGCTGCACGTTGTGCCGCAGGACTTTCAGCTTGATTCAGGATCTTCTTAAGCCGAGAATGACGATGAGATGCTGAAATAAATTCAGCATGACAATAAAGAAAAGAGGTGAGTAAAGTATGAAAAAATTTCAAGGTGCGATTACCGCACTTGCAACGCCATTTCAGAAAGACGGGACAATCGATACCGACGCACTCCGGGGATTGGTGAGGTTTCAGCTCAAAGGAGGGATTAACGGCATAGTTCCGTGCGGATCAACAGGCGAGGCGGCGACGATGAACACTAAAGAGTATGAGCATGTTGTCAGAACTGTCGTTGAGGAAGTAGGTGGACGGGTGCCGGTTATTGCCGGAGCAGGAAGCAATGATACGCAAAAAGCAATCCATTTATCTGAGCTTGCAAAAAAAGCAGGAGCTGATGGACTGCTCCACGTGACACCGTACTATAACAAACCAACACCTGCTGGTTTAGTGGCACATTTTAAAGCGATTGCAGACGCAGTGAACCTGCCCATTATTCTGTATAACGTTCCCGGGCGGACAGGGCTCAATGCGACCGCTACGGTAACACTTCGTGTTGCCAAAGCAGTGCCGCATGTCGTCGCGGTGAAAGAGGCATCAGGTAATATTCCACAAATGATGGAAATTGTAAAAGCAGCGCCGTCATATTTTTCAGTCCTGTCGGGAGATGATGCGTTTACTATTCCTTTGATGAGTGTTGGCGGTGTGGGGTGTATTTCGGTTGTCTCAAATGAAATACCAAAAGAATTTACCCGAATGGTAAAAGCAGCGCTGGAAGGGGATTTCCAAAAAGCGAAAACACTACACTTCAGATATTTGGATCTGATGAATGTAAATTTCATCGAGACAAATCCGATTCCTGTCAAAACCGCACTGTCCTTGATGGGGAAAATTCAGGAAGTTTTCAGGCTCCCGCTCGTTTCAATGGAAGAGAAAAATAAAGAAACGCTGAAAACAGTATTGAAAGGAGTAGGGCTGCTATGAGAAAAATTCCTGTTGGTATTTTGGGAGCAACGGGCATGGTCGGACAACGATTTGTGAGTTTGCTTGAGAACCATCCGTGGTTTGATGTGGTGATTCTTGCTGCCTCCCCCCGTTCTGCCGGGAAATCATATGAAGAGGCAGTAAATGATCGGTGGCGGTTGGATCGCCCGATGCCTGAGTATGCTAAAAAGCTGCGAGTCTATGCGGTCGCAGGGGATTTGTCACACATTGCAAAACAGGTTCGTCTCGTGTTTTCCGCGTTGGATATGGAAAAAGACGCGATCAAAGCCCTGGAGATTGCGTATGCGAGTGCCGGTGTCGCTGTCGTGTCAAATAACTCGGCGCACCGGTGGACAACGGACATTCCGATGATCATGCCGGAAGTAAATCCAGAGCATACGGATCTTATTCATATACAGCGAAAAAGGCGCGGATGGGATAAAGGCTTACTTGTCGTGAAGCCAAACTGCTCTTTACAATCCTACGTTCCGGTTATTCATGCCTTGTCTTCGTTTATACCTCTTGCGATAGAAGTAACGACTTTGCAAGCGATCTCAGGAGCTGGAAAAACCTTTGCAGTATGGCCGGAAATGCTTGACAACTGTATTCCGTTTATCGGAGGGGAAGAGGAGAAAACGGAAAAAGAACCGTTAAAAATTCTGGGAACCGTTAAAAACGGTTCTGTAAAACTTGCAAAAAAACCGACTATCTCAGCAACCTGTATCCGGGTTGCCGTCGCCGATGGCCATATGGCATCTGTTGCGGTGAAGTTTGTTAAAAAACCAACGCTGAGGCAAATCATTTCAGCAATTTCTGATTATAAAAACCCTATTGAAAATCTTGGTTTACCAACAGCGCCACATCCATTTATTCAGTATTTTGCAGAAGACAATCGGCCGCAAACCCGCATGGATCGGGATTTAGGAAACGGTATGACGATCTCATGCGGAAGGTTTCGGGAGGACCAACTGTTTGACTGGAAATTTGTCAGTCTTTCGCACAACACCATTCGCGGTGCCGCAGGAGGAGCGTTGTTAACTGCAGAGTTACTTCGTGCCAAGGAATTAATTTAGTTGTTGTCATTCCGAACTTGTTTCGGAATCCCATGAGATCCTGAAATAAATTCAGGATGACAAATGCCCTGCCTTTCTAAATCAGCAAAAAAACAATATAATACGGCTATGTTCACGGTTCATAAAGCAAAAGAAGAAGAAATAGCAAAAATAAAAGATTTGTTGTATTTTACTTGGGTAGATACATATAGAAATATCTATTCACAACAAACAATTGATAAAGTAACGTCGGTCTGGCATAGCCATGAGGCGTTGAGAAATCAAATATTAGATCCTAATACGTATTTCGCAGTAGCAAAAGATGAGAATGATGAGATTATGGGTATGGTAACGGCGTATAAGAGAGATAATGAAGAAATTTTGATTTCGAAGTTATACGTTTATCCTGCTCATCAGCGAAAAGGAATAGGAAAGAGATTGTTTGATGAAGCGTTACAAGCATTTGGAAATGTTAAAAAAGTAAGGTTGGAAGTTGAAAAAGATAATCCAAAAGGCGTGAGTTTTTATAAAAAACATGGGTTTGAGATGAAAGAAACAAAACAAGATAATGTGCAGGGTGAAATAGTAACCTGTACTGTCATGGAAAGGAGTTTTGCTTAATATGTTTTGGGCAGATAAAGTTGCAGAAGAAATAAAACAGAGGGGTTTACCTCTTGAATGGGTCGATGATATGAAGACGCCTTCAGGCAAAATCCATGTCGGTGCGCTGCGTGGTGTCGTCATCCATGACTTGGCGTATAAAGCACTCAAAAATACCGGAGTGAATACAAAATATACGTACGTATTTGACAATCACGATCCGATGGATTCGCTGCCGATTTATTTACCAAAAGAAAAATTTGAGCAATATATGGGGACGCCCCTGTATAAAATTCCATCCCCTGAAGAAGGGTATAAAAATTATGCTGACTACTATGCGCAGGATTTTATCAAAGCATTCCGTGCGATTGGCTGTGATCCGGAACTTTTATGGGCAACTGATATTTATGAGAGCGGTCGGATGAACGATGACATTAAGTTGTGTTTGGATAAAGCTTCAGAAATAAGAAAGATTTATGAAGAGATGTACAAGAAACCGCTTGCCAAAGATTGGTACCCGTTTCAGGTTTATTGCACACAGTGCGGGAAAGTCTCAACAACCAAAGTCTATGATTGGGATGGTGAGAATGTGCATTTCACCTGTGATGTTGACCGGCTTGATTGGGCAAAAGGCTGCGGATATAAAGGCAAAACTTCACCATTCAGCAGTAAGGGCATTATTGCCGGAAAGTTGCCGTGGAAGATTGAATGGGCTGTGAAATGGAAAGTGATCGGCGTTACTGTTGAAGGAGCTGGAAAAGATCACATGAGTGCCGGCGGGTCGCATGATCTTGCAACACAGATTTGTGAGCGTATTATCAATTACCCTGTTCCCTATCCCCTTCCCTACGAGTTTTTCTTAGTCGGCGGCAAAAAAATGTCTTCCTCAAAAGGGCTCGGCTCTGCGGCATCGGATATGGTTACAATATTTCCTCCTGAGATTTTGAGATTTCTTATGGTGAAAACAAAAATGAATCAAGCCATTAATTTTGATCCAAGCGGCAATACGATTCCTGATTTATTTGATGATTATCAACAAGCAGCACTTGAGTATGTCGCAAGCAAAGAAGGTAAAAAATATGATGAAGATTTAGCAAGAGCTTTTGAATACTCCCAAGTTGCTGATAAAGTTAAAATTCCTCCTTTGCATTCCCGGTTTATTAATCTCACTTCCTGGGTGCAGATGCCAAATGCGGAGGAAAAAATAAAAGAATTTGGTATGGAAGAATGGGTGCCATATGCAAAATTATGGGTAGAGAAATTTGCTCCTGAAGATGCAAAATATGAATTGCAAAAAGAGGTACCTGAGAGAATAAAAAAACTTTCAGGTAATCAGAAAAAGTTATTATACAAAATTGTTCGTGAAATTGATACTGAGTGGAATCCTGAGGATTTTCAGAAAAAAATCTATGCGATGGGAAAAGAGCTGGAGTTATCACCTTATGAAACATTCAGTGCAATATATATTCCGCTTTTGGACAAAGATTACGGACCAAAAGCAGCGTGGCTTATCTATTATAATAAGAGTTTTGTAAAAAAAAGACTTGAGCAAATAGCAAGAGATTATTCTTCGAGTGAGGAGCAAAGCGACGAATCGAGAAGTAACAATGAAGCAATGAAACAATTGAGCAATGAGAGTTCTCGACGCGCTACGTCGAAGATTCCTGTGGGGCTTGCTCGAACAATAAGTCCGGAGCTCTTTACTATTGATAATGCAGTAAAACAACAATATCCATCAATCTCAATCGGCATCGCTGTCATCAAAGGAGTACAGATTGAAAAAACAAATCCGGGACTTGAGAAAGAAAAAGAAGTTTTTTTGCAAAGTCTTGAAGGATTGACAACAGAACAGCTGGGACAGTACCCGGAAATTGTGAGTTATCGCAAGCTCTACAAAGAAATGGGTGTTGACTGGCATTCACGTCGTCCTTCCCCTGAGGCACTTCTTAGACGTGTCGCTTTGAAAAAAGGCGTGTACTCCATCAATACATGCGTTGACGCGTATAATCTCATCGTCATGAAGCATCGCGTGTCAGTCGGCGCGTTTGACTTGGATGCAATTGTCTTCCCGACAATACTGCGATTCCCAAAACAAGGAGAAGAAATCTTACTGCTTGGAGACACGGAACCGACGAAATATACACAGAAAGAACTTGCGTATTTTGATCAGAAAGGCGGCTACAATATCGACTTTAACTATCGGGATGCACAAAGAACCGCGGTAAAAGATGCAACAAAAAACTTGTATATCAATGTCGATGGCATTTATGATATCAGTACCGAAAAAGTCGGCCAAGCGCTCAAAGAATCCTGCGATATCATCATGAAATATTGCGGCGGAACACTTGAGACCTTCGGAATCGAAACTGCCTCCTAATATGGTTACAGAAACGCCGGAGAAACATTCCTCCCCTAAAGACTACAATAGAGCCGCAATTAAATATATATTCAGAGAGATACTGGCAGAAGATGGAAAAATAGACTTGGACAATCCTACCTATGCTCCTCTTCCCCTCACAGACGGCAATTACCACGCTGTACTAGAATATTATCAGCTTGCAGAACATGTCATGGCTCTGAGGACAAAAATCATAACTGACACACTTGAGGATGTAGCTTCGACAGAATATGCGTTTGAAGATTTCGGAGAACTAACAATCGTCAGTTCAGTTACAGAGGTTTCTCCTGCGCATAGACAGAAAGGAATCGGGTCAGGACTTGTGGCTCTGACAGATGACATTATTATGTACGGAGTTTTCCTTATTCCCGGAGCACGCGATACTCTCGTTAGTGCAGCAATGGTAGATGCAGCAGAGGGTGAAGGAATATATAGAGAAGGAAAAATAATAGGGAGGTTAGGCTGGACAGGACAGCAGCTTGCAAAGTTGGGATATGAGTTTCATGGACTTCGTAACCGGGACAATCAACCAATCTGGATAAAACAATATCATACGCCGCAGTGGCAGTCAATCTAATGCAACAATTACTTATCGCGACGACAAACAAAGGGAAAGTGCAGGAATTGAGACAATTTCTCTCAGATCTTCCGGTGAAGCTTGTGTCACTGGCAGATGTCGGGATAGTAAATGATGTTGAAGAAGATGGAGAAACCTACGAAGAAAACTCGCAAAAAAAAGCGTTGTTTTATGCGGAGAAGTCCGGGCTTCCGGCAATTGCTGATGACGGCGGATTGGAAATAGATGCATTGGGTGGTCTTCCCGGAATAAAGAGTCGTCGATGGGTTAGGGATGGCAGCGATGAAGCAATTATTACCCATATGCGGGGTATTGCAAAGAGATTGCCGAAGGACAATCGAAATGCGCGGTTTGTGACCGTTGTTTCTTTTGCGCTACCAAACGGCAACGTCTGGAGCGGGAAAGGAACAGTCGATGGCATTATTGCAAAAAGACCGCTCATGAAACTTTTACATGGTTATCCATACCGGTCATTTTTTTTCCTCCCCACTATTCAGAAGTATTATCATGAAAGCGAGTTGCCAGAAGAACAAATGAAAAAGTATAATCATCGGCTGCAAGCGATACAGAAACTAATGCCAGTAATTGTTAAGCATCTTAGATTGTAATTTTGAATTTTGCACTTTGCATTTTTAATTTATCTTGGTATAGTATCTTAATTCAGAGTTTGGCCTCATTTCTATGAAAAAGCTTATTTTCATTCTTATTCCCTTGCTTGTTTCGTTTACGCTTATTTTTTTGAGCTACCAGTTTATTTTTTTACGTGGAGCAAGTAAAGGGGCGCTCCAGGTCACAGCAAGCCCGCAAAGCAAAGTTTTTTTGAATGGAAAACAGATTGGGCAGACTCCGCTTTGTAAGTGCGAAGAGAATGATATGTTGGCAACCGGTGAATATACAATCCGCCTCGTCCCGAATGATTCCCGATTTACCGAGTTTCAGGAGAAAATTACGATAACCAGGTCAGTGTTAACAGTAGTTGACCGTAAATTCGGAGAAGGAGCTGATTCTGAAGGAAGCATCATTTCTCTCAGCCCTATCGCTGATAAGAAAGCAGTACAGCTTTTAGTCCTCTCCCTTCCGGATAGGGTAGAAGTGCTTGTTGATGAGAGTGTTTCGGGTTTTTCACCTGTTTTACTCAAGGATTTGACCGTCTCTGATCATACGTTGAAACTTCGAAAAAATGGCTACAAAGACAAGACGATTCGGATTCGGACACAGCCAGGCTACAAATTGACTGCCATTATGTATTTGAGTATCGACGGAAATAAAGAGGCGCTGACTCTTCCGGAAGCATCTCCGTCTGCTTCCCCCACACCGGCTATTGCGAAAGTAGAGATATTACAAACGCCGACAGGGTTTCTCCGTGTCAGATCGGAAGCCTCAACCGGTGCAGGAGAGGTAGGCAGGGTTACTCCTGGAGAGACTTTTGAAATCGTTACTGAGGAAGACGAATGGTATCAGATAAAGCTTGCTAATGGAAAACAGGGCTGGGTCAGCTCGCAATATGCCCGGAAACTGTAGTCTAAACCCCAATAAAGTAAATGATAAATAAGACAAGAAGGACCCAGATAATTACGGTTGATAAGAGCGGTTTGTCAGATAAAAGCACTTTCTCAGGAGATTCTCCTTCGTGTTTCTCATAGATATCCTGAAGATACCGCATTAAGCCGTAGACAACAGGGATAATTGTTACCATAAGCCATTTTCGATCACTGAGATAGTCTGGAAGATATTCGGGAAGGAGTAGCGGGTTCGTGAAAGACGAGGTATTCCGTGAATTTTCAAAAAAAGCAAAAAGCGCATACGAAATAAAGGTAGATGTGGCAAAGATTGACGCGTACACATCAAGCAATCGTTCAGAATAATGAGAGAGTGATTTTCGTGTTGCGGCTATTTGCGCACTCGTATACTGCGAAATGAGCGTTAATTCGTTCCTCCTTTTACCGATAGCTAGGAACAGGGAAAGCGAAATAGTAGTAAGCAACAGCCAGACAGAGATGTGGTAGCCGCTCATGATTTCTCCTGCGTACACCCTAAGAATATATCCTCCGGCAAGCGCAAGGATATCAATAACCGCGATATTTTTTAGAATCATTGAGTAACTCAGCTGTAAAAAAAGATAGATGAGTGTTATGAGAAAAAATGCCGGATCGATAAAGTAGCTCCATAATACCGAGAGAAATGTTAATCCTACGGCGATAAGAATGCCGATTTGGATAGGGATATCTCCGTTTGCGAGTGGCCGAAACCGCTTGAATGGATGCAGTCTGTCTTTTTTGATGTCGAAGATATCGTTGATAACATAAATTGCCGATGAAATGCCGCAGAACACGACAAAGCCAAAGATAACTTTCGGGAGCGCTATCTCATTGAAGAGCTGTCCGGTGAAGGTTATCGATGCAAAAATTGCGAGATTTTTAATCCACTGTCTTGGACGCAGGAGTCGAATATAATTACGAAGTGACTTTTTCATGCGTGTACTTCACGACAAAGTGTAAGAACAGCAATCCACCGGCAACAATGGTAACAAGCATGATGATGGCAAAGACTTTACTCTTGCTTTGTAAAGTGAGCGAAATCGTACCTAATATAGCAGAAATTAGCCAATAAAACAACGCGACTTGCCGTTGACTATATCCGATTCGTAGCAGTAAATGATGCAGATGCTTATTATCATGCCAGAAAGGGGAGCGTCCGGCAAGTATCCGTCTTACGATGGTAAATCCGGCATCGACTGTCGGGATGCCCATGACAAGAATTGCTGTTGCAAGTTTGGCGCTTGAAAGGATTGAGACAACAGCAAGGAGAAGGTATATGGATGTCGCTCCGTATCCCGGGAAAATGCGCGCCGGGAAAAAATTATAGAGAAGAAATCCTGCAGAACACCCGGCAATGATAAATGAAAGCGTTCCGTCAATAAGGGCATCATGATTGTTCGGAGAGAGGCGAAGGCTGAGAAGGCCAATAATAATTGCCGATATGGTCACAATTCCCGGCATCTGTCCGTCAACGCCTTTGCTCCAGTTCAGCATATTCATCACCCAAATAATCCAAATAATTGCAATAATATCCCCAAGTGAAATTGCATCGAGACCAAAGAGAGAAAAAGAGAATGAATCAAGGTGGAGAATACCACCAAACGGATGCGTAATAAACGGAATTGTCACACCGCTGCCAACGACGATGACAGCACAGAGGATATTGATAAAAAAACGAATGTAAGGAGAGACATCTTTTGAAACCGCGTTTAATCTGTCATCGATCACGCCAATGATAAGTGCGAGAAACGACGCAAAGAAAATTGCGACTGTTGTGGGATTTATCGGCAAAAAAAGAATTCCTGAGAGGATTGCCCCGAAAAACATAGGGATTCCGCCACCTCTGGGAATCGGTTTCTTATGAATCACACCCGGGTGCTTGTGTACTGCCGGATCATCAAGTAATCCTATTTTTTTACTGAGCCGAATTGCAAAAGGAGTGATGAGGGACGTTGCGATAAACGCAACAAGGAATGGGAGAAAAATTACCTCTATATTTTGTGTGGCAAACATATACTCCTTTAACTTAGGTTTGCAAATAATGCACCTCAAAGGGCACGCTCGTCCCTGCGCGTATTATGCCCCAGCTTTGATTTTGTACAATTTTTTTGCAAAATCAAAGATGAAGGGTATAGTTTGTGTGCTCTTATTATTCCATATGGAGACATGCTTTGCGAATCGATCATATGATGATTTGTATTGTCCGGAACAGAAAAATACATGCAATAAGCGAGATAACAAATCCTGTCAAACTGAGCATTCGTGAGATAAGCGGCATGTTTTCATAGAGAAAATGCGCCAAGACCATGTTGATAATCCATAGAGATATTGATAATCCGATTGGAATAAAGATTTCTATTCGTTGTCCGAGGCGTGGCTCTCCCCAAGGAAGTTGATTATAGAGTGGAAGAAAAGGCGGAAGTTGCCTATAGAGAAAGAGGAGGAAAAGCAAGCTTACCACATTACACAGAAGTGCAAGCGAGGCAGAATAGGCAATAATTTTATCCGAGAGCAGGTGTTTAATGAGTCCGTTCATAAATACTTGTATCTCGCAGAGTAATTCTATACGTGTAATCAGTGAGACTGAACGGCACGTAGGGAATGTCTGGCATTATAACAATAAAGCCCGGCTTTGTCTCCTCAATTGCTGCTGCTGTCTCGGCAACCGCTGCTTTGTTACTCCCAATATGATATGCGACGGTATATCGTCCCGGAGGAAGCGTGTCAGAAAGTGCGTACATGCTTGCACTGTTGCCCCAAATAAACACGGTATTATTCTCTGGGGGATGCCTTCGTAAAATATTTGCCACCGCATAGTCACGAGGCGTATCGCTATCAAAAAACGCGATATAGTCACGAAACGATTTTTGCTGAAGGACAAATTGCAGGTAATTCGGATAATACCCAACTGTTTTTTTCAGGCTATAAAAACCGAAATTTCTTGCGAGCAGCACTATTCCGATACATGCCATGATGACAATAAGCCGGTGCCTCCGGAATAATTGTATGAGCAAGCCGATAAAGAGCATGGTGCTGGGAAGCGCGACGAGAACATAATGCGTATACGGTCGATTTGAGAAATATGCGTTAAAGACGGAGAATGCAAACCAGAGCACAATAAAAAGTGCTTCAACGTTGATGAGTTTCCGTTTGCTCAATAATACCGCAACGACGCTTGAGAGAAGGAATGCTCTGAGTAAGAGAAATCCCTGCGGAAAAAAAAGCTCATTTTTATGTCCGACATAGCCGATATTCGAGAAAAACGTTGCCTGCATAAACTCTGCAAACCCACCTCTTAAATAAAAATAGGTCATCGTGAGTAGCGTGGGCACCACAAATCCAAACAGGAGGCTAAGGATATTTCCCATGCCATGGAAGAGTATTTTCTGATGCTCTTTTATAAACTGGAAGGAGATTCTGGTGAATGGAAGATGCACGATGAGAATAAAACAGGCAAGCGCTGCGATATCAAAAATAGCTACGATTTTAAAGAGAAATGCGATTCCGAGGAAGACGCCGGCAAGAAACGTTTTGTAGTATACATAGTGGAGCGCAGCGACAGAAAATGGGTGGTGGTCAATTTCGCGTTTTTCAAAAAGACGAAAAACGATGAGCCCCGCTCCAAGAATAAAAAGCTGCATGAAATTTTCCGCATTAGCGATATTTCCTTCAATAAGCGGTAATCCGTATAACACCGCGTATAACGTGGTGATAAAATAGACAATGTTCTTTGAGCGGAAAAGACTCGTCGCAAGAAAGAAGAAGACAAGCACAGCCCCAAGGCCGAAAAGAAGCGATACCAATCGGATTGTGAATTGGTCTGCGGCAAATAGTGCATAGGTCAGGTAGAGAAGTGGTGGCTTGTTATCCCAAATTCCGCTGTACAGCGCTCTCCCTTCCCTAAGCGCCATGCCAATGACCTGATAGATTCCTTCGTCCCCATACCAGTAGGGTTCGATAAGAGAGGGAAGGCGAAGAAGAAAGAAGAGAAAAGAAACGATAAAGAGGAACCAGATCTCACGGCGTTTCTCAAGACGGGCAAGGACTCTCATGCTTTCATTATAAACATAAAACTATTAGGATGTCATTCCGAATTCATTTCGGAATCCCATTAGTATCCTGAAACCGCGTCAGACGCGGTGAAACAAGCTCAGGATGACTGAAAAACTGTTTACAGTTTTTCAGTCACTTTATATTCCAGGCGTTTACCAAACATGAGTTGCGTGTGGGAGATGAGTGCGGGGAGTGCTGAAAGGAAAAATCCAACCACAGGCATGAGGATAAACTCAAGAGGAAACATCAGCTGTTTCATGATCGGAAGCTTCACGTGTTTTGCGCGCTGTTTGTAGTCAAGATAGATCATACAAAGAATTGCGAGCAAACAAGACGTTAAGATAACTCCTGCAAGTTGTGGAAGCCGATATCCGAGATTTGTGCGGGAGAAGACAGGGTTCACAAACGGCATGATATTTGCCGCAACGGTAATAATAAACCAGTTCACAGGCCAGAGGAAATGGTCAAGCAGGACAAAGTAAAGCCGCATGGTTTTCTGGATAAACGGAACACCGGGCACAGTCAGGTACCATTTGATAAAGACAGGGTCATCGGAGACTCCCCACGACCACCGCCGTTCCTGGTGATACTTATTTTTCAGACTGTTGATATACCCCGGTGAAAAAGCCGCATCCATTGATGTCTTGATATACATGGGCTCAACCCACACTTGTCCTTTGTAGTGATAGAATGCCTTAAAAAAGATACGGTAATCCTCAGGAATAACATCCACATCCCAAAAATCAACTTCTTTGAGGAGTTTAAAAGAAAGCGAGTAGGTCGACTGTGTAATAAGCCTGTCGCCTTGCACGAGTAGAGATGTTCTGTATAAACTTCCGAAAAAAGAGATAATCCGAGTCGGTGCCGGAACCTTCCAGATATTGTTGTAGAATACGACGGCAGATTGCCAGAATTTATGATACCGATTGGTATCAGTCAGGAATTTATAGGTTAAGTAGGCATAGTACTGTTTGTCAAAAATCGAGTCCGCATCAGCCGATGTCACTGTCGCAAAGTCCAGATCCAATGATCCTTCTTCAAATAATTTTTGATATGCAACCCGGCCCCCGTATGCCTCGTTTGAGGATTTCCCTTTTACCTCACCGATAACATCCGGATGGTACGATGCAAAAATACTCCCGAATTTTGATTTGAATTCCCGTATCAATGTGTCTGCTTTTTCCCGTGCGTTTTCTTCCCGCTCTTCCATCGCAAGGACAATGTGAATTTGTTTCGCCGGGAAGGTTTGCGATGCTAAAGCAGTCAGTGTCTCCCGAAGTTTATAGATCTGTTCTTTGTAATTCGGGATGACGATGACGTGGTGTACTTTCTTTACCTGTTTGAGGGTCTTCAGTTCTCCCATCCAGTCGACTTTTTCAGCGAGTGCAATTTTTCTTGTTGAGCGGTACGTGTTGTAGACGAGAGAAAATGATTTATAGAACCAGTAGACATCAAAAAAGAGAATAAAGTAGGCAAGGACTGTGGGAAAAAGGAAGGATCCCCAGAGAGGGGAAAGAATAAGAAGCCAGGAAGTAAGTCCCGGAAGAATCTCAAGCGCTCTTCTTGTTTTGATAGGGTATCTGGTAAATAAACGCTGAAAAAAAAGTGTAGTCATAAAACGAAATAGTTATATAGCTGAAATGGTTGCATGGTTTCTAACTCTTCTCTGTAACCATTTAACTATTTAGCCATTTTCCGAAATATAGTATAAACGTTTTTGGTGGTTTGCGCGATAACCTGCTCGACGGGAAGATGTCTGATGCCGGCGATGTATTCAGCAACGATTATAACATAGGACGGAGTATTTCTTTTTCCCCGGTGCGGAATGGGTGTGAGAAACGGGCTATCTGTCTCAAGCACAATTCTATCGAGGGGCGCATGGAGGGCAAGGTCACGAAGATCTGTCGTCTCGCCGGGTGCAAGGCCGGGATAGGTAATATTCCCGTCAAAACCGACAAAAAATCCCAGATCCAATAGTTGATCAAGAACGGGTATATCAACTGCCAGACAGTGAAACATGCCGGGAATCGGAAGCAAATCACGCTTATGCGCTTTCAGGATATCGACAACGTCTGCTCCTGCCTGCCTGTTATGGATTTGCAGGGGAAGCTTATGCTTATAAGCAAGCTCAATTTGCTTAATAAATATTTCTTTTTGCTGCTTCGGGTCGACAATGCCGTTTGACTTGTAATGATAATAGTCCATGCCGCACTCGCCTATCCCGATTACTTTAGGATGGGTTGCGAGTGTATCAAGGGATGCAAGCCAATTTTCCTCGTGCTTATCTGCATGGTGCGGGTGCACGCCGACAATTGCATAGAGCTCGTCATATTTTTCAGCGAGTTTTACCGCTTCCCCGCTTGAATCAATTTTCGTCCCCACATTAATGATCCGTGTAAGACCATTTTTCAGTGCTTCCCGTATCACTGCGTCAACATCGTTTTTATATGCGTGAAAGTTAAGATGGCAATGAACATCGATCATAACGGAAATTCAAAGCTTAAAAGTCAAAGATCAAAAGTACAACTCAAAATTCAAACCTTGCCTGCCGGCAGGCAGGACTTTTTAGTTTTTACTTGTATTTTTGACTTTTGCATTTCCCCTTTTGACTTACTGAATGCGTGGAAATAACGGTTTCTCAGAATTGACTTTAGGACCAGCAAACTGTTTCTCTATTCGTTTTGCGGTGTCCGGCATGAATGGTTCGAGAAGGACTGCGATTTCCTGGATTTGGTCGACTGCATGGGACAGGACACTTTTGAGTCGTGCATCACCTTTTTTTGCCATCTCCCATGGCCTTTCTTCACCGATAAATTTATCAAGAGAAGCAATTTTCGTCCAGACAAAGTTGAGCGCATCAAAGAATTTATAATCCCTCATTGCCTGATCATACTGTGCAACATCCATAAGGTGGATTGAGGATCGGTCTTTTGATCCTAGCTGTTCAAAGCTTTCTGTTTCACATAATTTTGCCACCCGTGCAGTAAGATTCCCCAGGCCGTTTGCCAAATCGGCATTGTATTTTTCAACAAACGTATTTTCGGAAAAGTCGCCATCTGCAAAAGGAGAGATGTAGCGTAGGAAAAAGTAACGGAGCGAGTCCGCGCCGTATTTCTCAATAAGCATATTTGGATCGATGACGTTGCCAAGCGTTTTAGACATTTTTTGTCCGTTGACGGTGATATATTCATGGACAAACAACTTCTTCGGAAGAGCAAGTTTTGCCGAGAGCAGGAAAGCGGGCCAGTACACAGCGTGAAAACGTATAATTCCTTTTCCGATCACTTGAACATCAGCAGGCCACCATTTTTTGTACAAATCTTCATTGACCCCAAAGCCGATACCGCTTTGGTAAATATTTAATGCATCAAACCAGACATACATGCGTTGTTGCGAGTCATCCGGTACAGGCACTCCCCAGTTCTTTGCCCGTTCATTGGATCTTGAGATACTAATGTCATTGAGTCCCCTCTTTAAAAACGCAAGAATTTCATTCTTTCGGTACGTTGGAACGATTGCGATCGTATCTGATTCGATAAGCTCTGTCAGTTTCTCCTGATATGCGGAAAGTTTAAAAAAATAGTTTTCCTCTGTTACTTCTTCAAGTTTTCGCCCCGGGTGTTCAAAGCATTCACCGTTTTCATTGAGTTCATCTCTCGTATAAAACGTTTCACATCCGACGCAATACAATCCGGAATATTCCTTTTTATAGATATCCCCGTTTGCCTTACAAAGAGTCCAGAGTTTTTGTGAGGCGGCATAATGTTGCGCGTCACTTCCCTGCTGAAAAACGCCGAAGTGGACATTGAGCCGCTCGGCAAGAGCGATAAAAAGCTTGGTGTTTTTATTGACGAAATCCTGAATCGGAACACCTTCTTTCTCGGCCGCCTGGACATTCTTCATTGCGTTTTCATCGGATCCGCAAAGATAGAGCACATCGTCTCCGAGTACTTGATGGTAGCGTGCGATAGCATCCGCCTGCACGAATTCAAGCGCGTGGCCGATATGCGGCTGCGCGTTCACATACGGTATTGCGCTGGTAATATAAAATTTAGCCATGCGCACATTCTATCAAAGCGAAGCGCGTGCTACAAGGCTAAAGAGTGAGTAAAGGCGAATGTGTTCTTGAGCCGGGAATAATTTTCAAATCGCAATTTACAATTTTCATTGAATTTTCAATGACAAAATTTTGAAAATTAAAAAATTTGGATTTGATTGTAAATTGAAATCTGAAAATTGAAAATTTAATTTTTATTCTAAATGATCAGC
>JACQKR010000050.1 GCA_016204425.1 Candidatus Levyibacteriota bacterium | reverse complement strand
GCATACTCCTGAATACCAAATACAACACGAAACGCTACCACAGATCGCTTGGTTACAGGACGCCACAACAAGCTATGCTAGAATACCTAAAAGAGAAAGGAGGACAACCGTTCTCTATCTAGGGTGCCAGGACAATTATTTGCAAAATAATTGCGAAGTGGTATATACTGGTTTTATTGCCTGCCATGAAAAGCCTGCCCGATGAAAAACTGCAAGAGTTAGATCCTATGGTCCAGCGTATCTGGGAGGATATCGTCTATTCTATGGACCAGTATACGCACGATAGCGTTACTCCGAAGTTTTACCTTCCGGAACAGCTGATTACCCACGCCCGCTCGACCGCAGCAATTTTTGCTTCCTATCATTACATGCCGCTTCTTACGGAAAAAGAAGCATACAAATCACGGTTATTCTCTCTGTTCTTACTCTCTATTAATTGTGGCATACAAATCTTCCTGAAAGAACGCTCAATTATGACAGACTATTCGCCGTATAGTATTGAAACGAATATGGATACTATCAAGCAAGCGAAACAGAAAGTAACCAGGCTTATTTTTGAAGGAGTGGAAATTCTCGTAACAACCGACCAGGTCATGAATCTTGTTTTAGAGCATATTAATTCTCCAAAAATTATCAGGCGGTTAACACTGAATAACAAAGAACTCAATACTGAAAAATTCGAAATGTTTCTCCCGGGAAGTATGCTTTGGGGATACCTCTTCGCCGATGAGATAATCATCGATTAACTCTTCTTCAGTGTTCTCTATTCGATGTATAATCGTGGTGCATGAACAATATAAAAAAACTGCTGCTCCTTATACTTCTCTTCATGTTTTTACGTCCATTTGCCGTCGCTTCCGCTGCTGAAAATGACTATACCATTGAGTCGTTTACGAGCACAATAACGCTTCGGCAAGACGGGATTGTCAATGTACAAGAAAATATTGCAGTACATTTTGCTATTGATAAACACGGTATCTATCGGGATATTCCGTTCGCGTATGAGAATGACGACGGGTCAAAAACATATACCGAAATTTCGGTTCTTGGAATTCTTCGGGATGGCAATAAAGAACAATATGATTCCTATAAAAACGAAGGCACGCTTCGTGTCAAGATTGGCGACCCAAATATAACAATACGGGGCGATCACTCATACACGATCACCTATACGGCAAAAGGGGTGCTTCGTCCGCCAGCTGGCGGATCAACACACGACGAGTTATATTGGAATGTCACCGGCAACAATTGGGATACGCTGATAAAACGCGCGACAGCGACTGTTACCCTCCCGTCAAATGGCATAACACAAATTACCTGCTATCAAGGATCATCGGGCTCACGGGAACAGTGCAAAAACAGCAAAGAAAACGAAAAAACAGCAACATTTACCACAACACGGGAACTTCCCCCCTACGAAGGGTTCACCATCGTTGTCGGGTATACCAAGGGTATGGTGCCAATTCTGACGGTTGCGCCGCCTGAGCCGTTTCCGTATTTAAAACCAAAGTACGTGCTTGAATTTCTTGGCATATTCCTCATCGGGTTAAGCGTTATTTTCTTCATCTGGTACAAATACGGACGCGATTCCTGGTTTACTGTGCCTCATGTTATCGATCCACACGGCAAGGCAGAGCCCCTGCCTCTTGGCGCCCGCGAGCAAGTCGTTGCCGAGTACACTTCGCCTGAACGCTTGCGGCCTGCTGAAATCGGGATTCTCATTGATGAACGGGCAGACACGCTTGATGTTACCGCCACAATCATCGATCTTGCAGCACGGGGATATCTGACAATTACCGAAATTCCCAAAACCTGGATTTTTGGCGAGGTCGACTATGAGTTGAAAAAAAAGGAAAAGGATACAAAAGACCTTTTAGTGTATGAAAAGCTTCTTTTGGACCGGCTCTTTTCAAGCGATACAAAAATACAATTATCTGAGCTGAAGAGAACATTTTATGACGATCTTGCCGAGGTCAAAAAACAAATGTACAAGGACTTGGAAAATAAGCAATTATTTGCAGAAAACCCGGAAACGGTACGAACAAAATACCTCATTTTAGGAATTCTTCTGTCGATTGTCGGAGTTTTCTTTTTTATCAACAGACTGACAGCGGAATCATGGCATCTGATGTTTTTAAGTCTTGGCATTGCTGTAAGCGGGGTATTCTTACTCGTCTTCTCCAGAATGATGCCACGACGCACCGCATACGGCCGTGAATTATTGCGAAGGGCTCGGGGGTATCGGCTGTTTATTGATAAAGCGGAGAAGTACCAGCAGCAATTTTTTGAAAAAAAGAATCTCTTTCATGAAATATTGCCCTACGCTATTATTTTTGGCTTAACCGAGAAATTCGCAAAAACGATGCAAGATTTGGGTGTTACCCCGACACGGCCATACTGGTATACAGGAACAGCACCGTTTAACGCTGCAACGTTTGGACAAAATGTGAATCAGTTTTCAAATTCATTCTCCAGTGCGATAGCCTCGACACCAAAAAGCAGTGGATTTTCAGGTGGTGGGGCGTCTAGCGGCGGATTTGGCGGTGGAGGCGGTGGTAGCTGGTAATTTTTGCAAAAAATTATCAAGAAGCCTGACAAGTTCTACCGGATTATTTATAACAACAATATGATTTGCTCCGGGAACAAATGCGACTTCTGATGTTTTAATTTTCTTCTGTAATTTTTTTGCCACTTCTGGCGGAAAAATTGTATCTTCTGCACCGTGCATGATCAGTGTAGGAACCGTTATTTTCTTCAGAACTTCGCGTAAGTCAGCAGTGAAAAATTGCTCTGCGCTAAAGAAGTAACTACGTAAATGTGTATGCAAAACATCAGACAGCAAGCGTTTTTTATCGTAGTCGCTCGTCCCCACATACTTTGAAAAATCAACGTGTCCCGTTGACCCAATATTTGGCAAGTGTTCCCCAATAAGATGAACCACTTTTTTTACGAGCGCGTGATCCACAATAAATTCGCTAAAACGAGGGGGTTTGTCATTTGAGTCGATGAGTACCAGTGCCTCAACATATGTTTGGTAAAAATACGTTGCTTGCATAGCAACAAATCCGCCAAAACAATGGCCAACGAGGATACACTTCTTGATATTCTCCTCTTGTAAGAGTCTGAGGATGTCTTCTGCAAAACGAGGAAGCGCGTACGAAGCTTCATCATCTGCCCTCCCCGAGAGACCATGCCCCCGTAAATCAAGAGAGATTGTTGTATATCCTTTGTTATATAACGCTAAACGCTCAGCATCCCATGCCGTTGCATCGCCACCCAAGCCGTGCAGGAAAAAGATCGGCGGATGAGATCTGGGGTTATCATCAATTTCATAATAAAGCTTCACTCCGTCTGCAGCATGGATTGATTTTGGTATATAATGTGTGAAAACGCGTTTACTGTCCACAGATCTATTATGCGAGTTATCTATCACCAAAACAAGTTTTCCATACTCCGTTTTGATAAGGGTGATGATGTACCATCAGCGCTTGCGACGTTTTGTGAGAAAAACGACATTACCGCAGGTTTTTTCTCAGGACTTGGAGCATGTGAAGAAATCACTATCTCTTATTATGATTTGGAGAAAAAGCAGTATCTTGATTTGCAAAAAAAAGAAGACTTGGAAATTGTGAGCCTTACCGGAAATATCGCTGTCATGGATGAGAAGACACTGGTCCATGCACACGGAGTATTTTCCGATAGAAATTTTACAACGGTTGCGGGCCACGTCAAACAGCTCCGTGTCTCGGCAACGTGCGAGGTGCACCTCACTATTCTTCCCAATAAAACAGTACGAGAGTATGATAAAAAGACGGGGTTGAACTTGATGAAATCCTAAATGTTGTCATCCTGAACTAGATTCAGGATCTTAAAAGAGGAAGATTCTGGACAAAACCAGAATTACGAAAGAGAATAGATGCTGAAATAAATTCAGCATGACACAAAGAAAACTTGAAACTACTCAGCAACAATTTATGATCAGCTTAACAAAATAACCGTAATAAGGTATGAAACGCGTACATCTGATTCTCACCGGACTTTCGTTAAGTATTCTCCTTCTCTCTATCAATAGACTAACTCCACTCACGGCAGGATATCTTCAACCATATGAATTTCTCAGGTGGCTTGATTTCAACGCGATGCTCCCTATTCCACTCATCAGTATTGTTCTATACTATTTATTGAAACGACAAGCAACCTACTCGAGTCCCTTTCTCAAAACAGGACTCTATGTCTTTCTGAATATTCTCTTTATTACCGGTGTGTATTTCTTCGGTGCCGGTTCAGGAGATCATGAAGTGACAAATTATCTCAATTCCCGGTTTTGCGATGCCGGGAAAACTACAACATCAGTCTGCAGAATCATCGCGTACAACGATGATGAATTCAGCCATTATGTGTACTATATCGGTTTTATTCTTCTGAATGTCACACTGATGTTTGATGAGTACTTCATGCCAAGGCGTGAAAAAGTATCACAGAAAGATTTACTCTTTGTCTTCCTAAACGGTGCATTTATCGGAATTGGCATATTCGCAAATCTTGCGTTTGAGGAAATTGGTTTTGATCTCTATTTCTTTGGCTCGGTAATGCTTTTAGCGCTTTTTCTCTTATATAGAAGACAATGGTCAATACAGATGCTTCCTGTTCTGTTCTATTTTGCCACATCCTATATTCTGGGGGTCTTTGGAACTATCCTCTATAAACTAATAACTTCTAACTTTTAACTACTAACTATTCATTAAAATTCAATCACGTTATCCGTTTGTAGTTCGGAGTTACTAGTTCGTCGTTAACTTGGTGGTGCCGTACCGTAGATAATAACTTTCGTTCCTCTGTTGCTTGCTGTTGCAGTAATCGATTGCTTATCACCAAGTGAAGGATGTGCCCAATAGTAGAGTTGTGCTACTTCCTCTGTTCTCATATTGATACATCCATGACTCATCGGGTGACCAAAATTATTGTGCCAATACGTTCCATGAATTCCGTATCCAACCCATTTCGAATATTTGTCATTATAAAAAAACATGGTGTATGGAACATTGGGAAGATAATAGTATGTTCCCAATGCCTTGTTGCCGCCCTTCATTGTCGTGTAGCGCAGCTTGATCCAAATCTCAAATTCACCGGTTGGTGTCCTACCCCACAGTCCTGTTGAAACCGGAAAATCAAAGACTTTACTATCGCCCTCAAAAGCGTAGAGCCGCTGATTGGTTAAATCCACCTCAATCCGCTTGCTGCTTGTTGTGTCTCCAAGAACGTGCGAATCAGCTGAAGCAACAAGAGGTGGTTCCGGAAGTGAAAACGTCTTTCCCAAAAATGTTGCCGAAGAGGCGGTAGCATCATAAGCGCCTGATGACTCATCAAATGATATACGCTCTTTTGATGAGAAAAAAAAGTATACCTGCGGTATCTGCAGTAGTACGGCAAGTACGCCAAAAAAAAGGAGCATACAGGAGGCGATAATCGATGCTTTTAAGAATGAGAAATAGGTTATTTTCCCGTACTTGGAGCCATGTTTCGTCTTTCTTCTTCGCTTCATATATTAAGTCTATACTCCTCTGCTTTCAAAATGCAATAAGTATAATACCCAACGGAGCCCCGCTTAGCGGGGCAGAGTGGTATAGCACAACAGGAAACAAAAACGTCAATGAAGAAAATTTAGATCCACACGGCAAGAATTGCTCCCATGGTGAGCAGCGAAACGAGCTGAAAACCGGCATTGATAAGATAAAGAGCAATTGGTTTATTTCCAAAAATAACCCCGGTAAACAGAGTTGTTGCCACAAAACCAAGCCAGACAAAAAATCCGGTCATCATCCCATCTGTTGCTGATAGTGCCTGCGTAAAGAAGACAAAATACGCCAAAACATATGCGGTAATGAGTGAAACAACAAACGTCATCGCATACATTCTTGGTGCTTCCCTTTTCATTTCTTTTTTCTTCTTCTCTGTAAAACCCATGAGTTTTGCCCAGGATTTCCCAAAAAGTGGTCCATACCACACAAATCCTATGACCATGCTTACTGCTGCTGCTATGAGGACGGTGAGATTGTTTATTTCAAATTGCGGCATCTATCCTCTTTTAGTATTTTTTGCTTCTTGTTCAACAAGCTGCTTTATTGGTCCTAAATAATACTCCTGCCACCCTTTTTCAATATCGTCTGCGTACCCATCCGGAACATTTTCGTGGAGAAGGTCAACGCGTATTGCGTCTTTTTCCTGAGTAAAGGTAAAAGTTACAACCGATGGCTCTGTCCAGTTACCGCTGTACCAATCCTGAACGATTTTTTTATGCGGCACTACTTCTGTATTTGTCCCTCGAATATCCCCACCCCACAAAGAAAACTTTTTCCCGACAGCTTCCTCCATGACTGCATGTCCTCCGCCCCAGCGATCAATCGTTTTTGGATTCACAAACGCATCCCATACTGCATCGACTGGGCCGTGTATATGATATGTCTTTGTTACGGTACGCATATTAGTGAGAAATCGGTTCCTTCGTGAGGTTATTTAAGAATGAGCTGACAATGGTAATAACGAGGCTAAAAATAATCGCCCAAAGAAGTCCCGACACGGTGAACCCGGCAATAAACGCATCGACAAGAAGAACGAGTAATCCGTTGATAATGAACGTAAAGAGCCCCAAAGTCAGGATAGTAAACGGAAGCGTTAAAAGTACAAGAAGTGGCTTAAGGAGAGCATTTACAATTCCCAGGACTAACGCAACAATAATTGCGGTAAAAAATGTATCGACACTGACACCGGGAAGGATATAGGCAGCAAGAAATACCGCTATGCCATTAATAAGAAGATAGGTAAAAACTCTCACTCCTTCATTATTATATGAATTTGGAGACAAAAACACAATTTGGTACAATAGACGAGTTTATGAAAAGAACACTTGCGATTGGATTGCTGACCATTTTACTCGGAGTCCTCTTTGGTGCAGGAATATATTTCTTGCAGTACCGTGGCATACAGAGACAATCTGAGGCAGTTGAAAAAGAGCAGATTCGAAAGACCGTCTCCGGAACGATTACTACTGTTCAAGAAGAAAATAATACG
>JACQKR010000047.1 GCA_016204425.1 Candidatus Levyibacteriota bacterium | reverse complement strand
TATCTATATCATCCAGAGAGGAGCCCTCTAAAATAATTGTTAAGGTGCCCTTGTCTATATGAAAACTCTTAAGCTGAACACTTGCGGGTAGTTGTGCGGTGATAGTATCGTATGTTTGATCAAAATACGTACGGGTTTTTATAAGCGTCCCGATATCGTCGAGTTGATTTTGAACGAGTAAGTATTTTCCAAGCCGCGGGTGCAGCGTATTCAACGTGGTAAGCGCGGCATTTTCCTGCTGTTTTAATTTGGGAAGAGGGGAGGCTGCGATGAGAATAAAAAGAATAACAGAGGTTGTTCCGACGACGAAAAGAAACCCCATGGCGATAAATCGAATGATCCGGAGTTTTTTAAGAAGTAGCGTATTGTCCTTTTTTTGCTGCGAAGCAAGGAGATTAATCCCTTTACTGCTCATAATCTTTCATCGCGAGACCGAATGCTACTGAGAACTCTGCACCATTGTCAATAATCTCTTTCGGCACGTTCATCACTTTAAACATTTTCCAAGGGTTTGATATAACAGTCTCTATGCCAACATTTCTGACGAAAAAAAGGTCTATTCCCGGCAGCTTTGCTGATCCTCCTGACAGCACAATCTGACCAATGGGGGATTCGTTTTTATACTTCTCGTCATAGAAAGCATGTGCTTTCTTTACTTCTGTTAATAAAGAAATCAAAATAGGCTCAATCGCTTTTCCTATTTTCCCGCCTAAGCTCTGATCCGCGATCCCGTATACTTTCTTGTACTCTTCCGCTTGCTCGATGGTGAAATTAAAACTCGTCGCAATCGCCTGATTAATCGCAATTCCGCCAACAGGAATCGCATAGGTAAATATGATAGTATTTTCTTTCACGATCGCGATTGAGGTATTATGATTCCCCATGTTGATAATGAGTGTTGTTGGAAAGTTTTTTCCGACAACGATCGAACGAACGACTGAGAGAATATCTGTCTCGATCGTATCGATTGACAAACCGGCAAGCTCCAGCATGCGCTGGTATTTCTTTATCAAAAGCGTTGGGGCTGCAACCAAAAGAACCTGCATTTTTGAACCTGAGGTAATTTCTTTGTCTCTGCGCAGAACCCGCCAATCAAGCGTCATATTGGGAAGAGGGGAGGGGATATATTGCTCTGCTTCCCAGTAAATTGCACTCGAGAGCTCTTTATCGGAAAGTATCGGCATTTCAATAACTTTGGTAAATACCTGATTGTCGGCAAGAGAGATATGGACGTTTCTTGTTGTGATTTTTGCGTCATTGACGATTTTCCGAACGGCTGTCACCATCGCTTCCTGATCAAACGGAGATTCTGACGACATCCCTTTTGGCGGCGTTTTTTCAATGAGAGATGATCGCCATACGAGATTTTGGCCTTGTTGTCCTAGCCAAACGACCTTCATTGCGACCGTACCGATATCGAGTCCGAATGCAGCTGTTTTCATGATTATGGTGCGAGTACCAGGTATGGAAAAAACTCTGTGGGAATTTTCGGATGACCTTTATACACGGTAATTTTCCTTTTCGTTCCCCCCGATGAACCGACAGATTCAATAACGCTTCCTTGTGAAGGGAGATTGCTTGTTCCTCTTACCGCGATCGGTGCACTCGCATAGAGCGGGATAATTCGAGCAAGCAGACCCGGCGATCCGGCTGCAATGGTAATATTGGCACTATGGGCAAAGGCTTTACCATCGACCGTTCCGCTTCCTAAAACCGCGTCATTGAATTGATTCGCATTTTTTCTCAAAGTACAGGGATCATATGCATAGTGCGTGGCGACGGGAGCAGTCGACGGGCCGCTCAGTACAACGACCTCAATTGCAGCCTGTGTATTTACAGCCGGATCCGGATCACATGTTTCCGAAGTATTCCCCCAAAAAACCGTCAATGTTCCCGTCCACTGAGGAGCCGAAAAATTCGGATAGGTTGAGAGCCAAACGTCCACACCATCGTCTTTCGGAATCGGATTACTATTGTTATATACGAAATCTACGCTATTTCCAACGGTGCTCAGTTTCACCTGCTCAATTGTTGCGTTGTTTCCAAGATTTTGCGGGGACGAGATCGTATTTCCTTTCAGAGCCTGCTCAACGCCGGCCTCGGCTGCTGAAAAAGCCCGCTGAGAACTCTCTTGTTCTTTTGAAATTCGCTGATTCGTGATGCTTCGGGAGATAACCGATAATCCAATAGATAACGTAACCACCATAATGAGAATAACAATAAGCAGTACTTGCCCTTCTTGAGAAATATCTTTTTTCTTATGTAAGAACAATTGTTTCAATAGATGAGACATAGGAATGATCCCCAACTATTTCAATCGTAACAGTGAAAAAGCATGTATGTCAACTACAATCAATTGAATCTTCTTTTATTCATCATATTTCGTAGCTACGGCGCCACCTCCTGCCAGATGTAGGATTGCACTTTGAGGAAGTCAGGCATGTTGATGAGGAAGTCAGGG
>JACQKR010000052.1 GCA_016204425.1 Candidatus Levyibacteriota bacterium | reverse complement strand
ATTCCATTCGGGTCAAATAACGTTAAGTACCAAGAATCCCTCAATGGTATCCAATGGACAGTAGTTACTGTTACGATACTTATCGCCTGCTACATGCTTTTGACACTGTTTCGATACTGGAATGCAGATAAGGCATATGCGCTTGGATCAAATCTCAATAAGGTCGGTGACTATCAACAAGCGTATATGAAGCTCAAAGAGTCAGTTGAGCTTCGTGGAAGCGAGCCGGTCTTTAAAGACGAATTCTCAAGCAACAATGCTGTTATCGGCGTTGCATTGCTGCAACAGAAAGATGCGACAAATGCTGCAGGCTTCATTAGAGACGCGATTCGCCTCAATGATGAAATCGTAATAGCATATCCCAACAACCTCGTCTTTTGGAAAACACGGGTCCGCATCTTCTATATGCTCTCCCAGGTTGATCCATCCTATTTTCCCCAAGCGCTTCAGAGTATTCAAAAAGCGCATGAGCTGGCACCGACCGATGCAAAAATTGCATACAACCTTGGTGTCATTTATGGACAAAGCGGCGATATCAAGAACGCTGTAAGAGTCCTTGAGGAGGCCAAAGAGATGAAACCCGATTATCGGGATATTTATTTTGCGCTGGGTCTTTTTTATCATGAGTTGGCAAAAGACGGGACAGAAACAATTGTGAAACCTGAACTGCAGCAAAAGGCTGTTGAAGCTCTCCAATATTCACTCAATCATATAAACAATACAGATGAGCAAATCAAAGAAACACTCAAAAGCTGGAACGTTACCCCTTAAGTGTTTTCTCCCTCCTCTTCATTCTTTCTTCTCAACGCAGAAATAATGCTATATAATACACGCATGCTTCCAATAGTTATTGCTCCAAGTCCTATCCTGTCGCAAAAGGCTAAACGCATTATAAAAATCGACAAGCCGCTTCAAAATCTCATCCAAGAGATGAGTGAAACGCTTATTAATGCAAAGGACCCTGAAGGAGTTGGCCTCGCTGCTCCCCAAGTCGGGAAACCGCTCCAGCTTTTTATCGTCCGGCAAACCGATCAATCACCGATTCAGGTGTTTATCAATCCTGTTATTGAAAAAGTTACTGAAACAAAAACAGCAGAAAATGGAAAGACAAAACCCCAGGCGAATAAAAAATCAGTCAAGCTGGAAGGGTGTCTCTCACTGGTGAATATCTGGGGTGTTGTGAGAAGGTCAAACACCGTCTTTCTCTCCTATCTTGACCCGCAAGGAATCTTCCATAGAAAGAACTTTACCGGATTTATTGCAACAATCATTCAGCACGAGGTCGACCATCTCAATGGCGTGTTGTTTCCAAAACGAGTCCTTGAACAGCACGGAAAACTCTATAAATCTTCAAAGGATGAAAAAAATGAAATGGTTTTTGAAGAAATTTCCATATAAAACCAAAACTCAAAATGTCCCGCTGGAGCGGGATCCAGCGTTAGTCGTGAAAAAATTCAAAAATAAGCTACTTTTTTTATAGATTTCGCAAAGCGACTCCATATTAAATTTGAATTTTGCGCTTTGAGATTTAAGTTAAAAATGAGAATCATTTTTTTCGGCACACCGTCATTTGTCGTCCCGATTCTTGAAGAATTAGTAAAAAACTACAATGTCGTCGGTGTTGTTACGGCAGCTGACACATTCAATATTCGCAAAAAGCGTTCCGAGCCATCAGCTGTTAAAAAAGCGTATGGCGAGCTGCTGCAAAATAATCACGCGATTGGAGAAATCCTTACGCCAGATGAGCTTGATCAGCAAGTAGCAGAAAAATTGCAGGCAATCAAACCGGACCTTTTTATCGTCGCAGCATATGGGAAGCTTATTCCTGAAAATATTCTGACTATCCCGGAGAACGGCGCATTAAATGTCCATCCCTCTCTGTTGCCAAAATACCGGGGACCTTCTCCAATCCAAACAGCTATTCTCAATGGCGATAAAGAAACCGGCATTACGATAATTCAAATGGATAAAGAACTCGATCACGGACCGATACTCTTTCAAAAAACGATCCCGGTTGCGCCGTCTGATACGTTTGCCAGCTTACATGAAAAGCTTTTTCAGGAATCAGCAGCCATCCTTCCGCAAGTCGTTACCTCATACATACAGCAGGATCTTAAACCAGAACCACAAGATGATGCAATTGCGACATATACCAAAAAAATTAAAAAAGCTGACGGATATATTGATCTTGAACATATTCCACCACCTGACCGCCTTGAGCGGATGATCAGGGCCTTCTATCCATGGCCGGCAGTCTGGACTACAGTAAGAATCAGGAATCATGAATCAAGAATCATGAAATTATTACCTGAAAAACATGTACAAATCGAGGGTGGCAAAATTATGAAGATTAAAGATTTGGTGAATGGATATCCTGAATTAAAAGAGACAATTGGAAAAATATTTACATGAACTCTAATTCGTAATTCAGAAGTTATACAGCGGCTTGGGATACAACTTTTGTTGAAGCTTTTTCAACTTCTTTCGATGCGCTTTTGAGCAATCGGAGACATTTCGTACACAGCCGCATGCGCACATAATTACTCCCAAGCTTAATTCGTGCAATATGCAAATTTGGTTTAAAGACCTTTCGTGTTCTGCGCTTTGAATGAGAAACATTATGCCCATACATAACGCCTTTGCCACAATTCATACATTTCTTTCCCATAGAGCCGTATGATATCATATATACTCCATTGAAATCAAAAGGCAATGTATGCCTTCGGCCTAAAGGAGTCCCGCTTAGCGGGACGAAGTGGTATACGAGACTGTAAAAACAATATGTCTTTCCTTTTCGATCCATTCGTCGCTATTCTGATTACACTTGCTATTCTGGTGTTCTCGGCAATTCTCCATGAAATCGCACATGGGTATGTCGCAGATCGTTTTGGCGATCCCACCGCCAGGCTCATGGGAAGGCTAACACTCAATCCTATCCCGCATCTTGATCCGTTCATGAGCATCATTCTCCCGCTCCTCTTAGCGTTTACCGGCTCGCCAATTATTCTTGGAGGAGCAAAGCCTGTCCCTGTTGACCCCTTCAATTTGAAAGACGGCAGAAAAGATATTGCCCTTGTCTCACTCGCCGGACCGATGACGAATCTGATCCTTGCTGTTATTGCAAGTCTCTTTGCACACGTCCTCTTCCCAGGCATGTCGCTTGGTAGTATAGAACGATTAAGCGTACCCGGGTTCCTTTTGAGCACAATAATACGAATGAATATCCTGCTTACTATTCTTAATCTTTTGCCTATACCGCCGCTTGACGGGTCGAAAATTTTTTCCCTTATTCTCCCCGATCGGGAAGCACGCACCTATCTCTCGCTTGGGAATTTAGGACCGATGCTCCTTCTTTTCCTCTTCTTCTTCCCGCTTGGCCCATTTTCACTGGTAAATATCATTACAGAATTGTCACTCTTTACCCTAAAACTCCTTGGCTTCTAAGAGTAACGACAAAATAACCGCAGTTTTCACGAGAAAAAACTATATCTAGTACTATCTATATCAAACTAGACATGCACTGCTTGACACACCCAGACCTCCCACGTATACTGATTCTGCTCTTTGATACTCGAGACGGTTGCAAAATATTTTTCTCTACAAACCAAAAACTTTGAGGTATCCGCCTAAATTGGCGGAAACGAGGTGGTTTTTCAAAGGCCTGTGGGTTTTTGAATAGCCTTTCCTACTGTATCTCAGAGAAAATGAGCAACCTTCCGCTCGGTATCTAAGGGCACGTTATTATCTCGTCCTTCCGAAGCTCGAACGAAGCGAGATGCGAAGGAGGATTAAAACCATTAGCCATTGGCTAATGGTTTTGTTTTAATCTGTTTCTTCTCCAAGAGTAAATATTCCAGATCAAACTGTGTCTATCGACTATATAAAGTAGAGTCTTAATAAATCTTTTGAGCCGGCTGTGGGAATCGGACCCACGATCTAGTCATTACCAATGACTTGCTCTACCACTGAGCCAAGCCGGCACGTCGAAACTCGACATTCAGTCTTCATCCTCACTTTGTTCTGACTTCGACTTTTCGTCGGTTTCTCCTCTTCAAAATCCAAAGGATTTTGAAGAGGAAGATTTGATAATCAAGCTGAAGTCTCGATTTTATCGAGACGAAAGCAGATATCTAAATCTGACGAAGTGCTGGGTGAGGGAATTGCACCCCCGGAGCCCTTTCGGACGTCTGGTCTACAGCCAGATGCGATTGCTACTCTGCCAACCCAGCTAGATAGTAACTTTTAAATATTTTCTTGTCCTCCAAGCTCTCCCTTTGCCCTTATTTAAGTTTCTAAAATTCAGGCTCAAAGAATGGCAATTTGGACAAATTAATCTTAAATTCTCTTCACGATTATCGTCTGCATTCCCGTTTATATGATCTACTTCTAAAGGTACTCTTCCCGTCGCTGGATGTTTTTCACCCCATCTGCAAACAGAACAATGCTCTCCATACATCTCAACTAAATATCGTTTAATATATTGTGAGATATTTTTTGTGACTATTCCCCTCTCACCATTTACCAAACCAACTTTCCACTTTCCGATATACTCTTTGTACTGATATATCTGCTGACATCTATTCGAGCAGTATTTATAAGAAGTCCTATCCGGTTTCTTACCACACACTAAACAGACATTCATACGTTTGTAGTATATCGCATTTGTAAAATTACAAGATTGTGAGCCGAAGGCGGGATTCGGACCCGCGACTTGCGGTTTACAAAACCGCTACTCTACCACTGAGTTACTTCGGCGATACATTTCGGTAAAACCCATTTTACCAGACGAAGCTAGCTGCAGCAAGCTTCATATAACAACTTTATGCTAGCATTTCAGCTCTAAAATGTGTATAATACGAACTCAACAAACGATATATTATGGCGAAAAAAGGCGAACACAGAATCACACTCGGGCTCATCTGCACTGTTTGCAAGAACAGAAATTACGTCACGACCAAAAACAAAATGGAAACACCGGAGAAGCTCCTTTTGAAAAAATTCTGCAATCACTGTCGGAAAGTCACGGAGCACCGTGAGACAGAAAAGTTAAAATAATGCGACGTCCCTCACGAATCGCTCTTCAAGCCGTGTACGAATAGTACCAGCCTCGCCGGCTAGGCGGGCTGAAAAGGCTTGAAGAAAGATGTGTGGGACGAAGCACAAGGAAACAGAAAAACTGAAGTAGCTGATTCACTTTTGCTTATAGCGTATAGCTAATAGCGAATGGTTAGAACGAGAAGCGCCATAGGCGCTTTTTTAGTATAATAAGATAACTATTAGCCATCTTCCATAAGCTATTAGCAATATAGGGGTGTCGGTTAACGGTAAACCAGCGGTCTCCAAAACCGCGACTGAGTGTTCGACTCACTCCACCCCTGCAATAGTTTGATATATTCTCTCTCCTCTTGTATACTCCGCTCTATGACTCCTTCAGCAGCTCCAGATTCCAGAGTTAATTTTATTTTCATCTCAGGAAGACCAGGAGGCGGCAAAGACACACAAGCTGAAATGCTTGCAGCTTCCTATCCCAATATTGTTCATATAAATCCAGGTGCAATTTTTCGAAAGGCTCAAAACCCACTTGACGCAAAATACGGTCAATATTACGACCTTATCTTTCCTGAAATAGAAAGAATGAATCGTGGAGAAATAATAGATATGGCCACTGCTACAGTCATACTAACCTCTGTGATCGACCAAGAAATAGAGGCAGGTAGTAGAACCTTTGCCTTTGCAGGAATGCCGCGTACCGCTAAACATTTCGAGCTAGTAGACGGACTTACTTCTCTCGCAAATGATAGAGGACTACCAGTCAGATCGCTCTACCTTTATCTTGCTGCGCTTCGTGAAACGTCATTGCAAAGGATTTCTATTCGGCGTGAAGGTGGTGCGCTTGCTGAAGTAAGAGCCGACGACAGCATTGATGCTGTAGCACGACGGCTCGATGGCTTTGAAGAGGAAACAAAACCAGCAATAAAAGAAGCATTAAGACGTGCAAAAAGTAATTCGGGAGAATTTATGTTCAGAATTATTCGAGGCGACAGAGATCCTGAAATAATTCATCAACAAATTGCAGTCGAAATTGATAGATTTTTCGGATCAAAGTAAATATTGCTTCGTATATATGCTCAAGAGCGTTCGAAGTCTCTCCGCCAAGCGCTGCAAAGCTTTTCAAGTTCTTCTCAAACACCTGTCTACGCAGAAGACTTTCCTATGGTACTATAGTCATATGTACGATCTGGTTATTATCGGAGCCGGCCCGGCAGGATTGACAGCATCCGTGTATACTTCCTGTTTTAAGCTCAACCACGTCATAATCGGTGCACTCCCGGGAGGACAGATGACATACGCCCCCGATATTCTGAATTACCCAGGTTTTGAAGAGATTACCGGACCGGAGCTTACCAGCCGGATGGTTGCACAGGTGAAAAAAAGAGGAGGAGAGCTCATCCCCTCCTCGGTAACGCGTATTGAAAAAGAAGAGGACGGTTTCGTCGTCTTCACAGACAACCAACAATCATACAAAAGTGCAGCTATCATCCTTGCAACAGGCGTTGAGAGACGAAGACTTGGCATCCCCGGAGAGATGGAATACACAGGAAAAGGCGTCCAATACTGTGCGACATGTGAACGGTTTGCCTACGAAAACAAAATAGTCGCTGTCATAGGCGGTGCAAATGCGGCAGCACAAAGCGCAGTACAGCTCTCCCATGCGGCAGCAAAAGTATTCATTCTGTATCGGGGAGACGCACTTCGTGCCGATCCGATCTGGCTATCCGCGATTGAAAAAAATCCGAGAATTGAGGTTGTGACACGGGTACAGCCGACTGAGATTGTGGGCGACGGTGTGAAAGTGACAGGAGTAAAAATTCGTTCTATTCAAAACGAAACTGATGTCAGAGAAATTCCTGTGGAGCAAATATTTGTTGAGATCGGCGGCGTTCCGGGTACGGCATTGCTCCTCCCGCTTGGCGTCCGCGTCGATCAGGGAGGCTATATCGCGGTTGGCGAGACACTTGCAACAAGTGTTGAAGGGATATTTGCCGCGGGAGACGTTCTCAGCCATAAGTACTCTATCGAACAGATTTCATCAGCCGTTGGCCTGGGAGCAAGAGCTGCGGTTTCGGTATTTACCTACTTGAAACAGCAAAAAGCGCCGAATCTTTGGGGTACAAGTCAAATTAAACGAAGCTAAAGAATCTTAAAAAAGAAGCACGCCTCCATCAACAATTATCTGGCTCCCTGTCATATAGGACGCCATATCTGATGCTAAAAAAAGAGCCACTTTACCGATTTCATCTGACTCACCGAGCCTGTGCATAGGAATTTTTGACAAAAACGCTTCTAACACTTTGCTCATGTCAACGTCTTTGGGTGTTGGCATAGTTGCCTGCAATTTTTGGACACCGGGCGTCATTATCCCGCCGGGTGCGATTGCATTCACCCAAATCTTATGGGGTGCAAGCTCTAAGGCGACGTTCTTCGTAAATCCCCATACTCCATGCTTTGATGCATCATAATGAGCAAGCCCAACTGATGAGGGATGCAACGCATCAATTGAAGTGATGTTGATAATTTTCCCACCACGTCCTTGTTGTATCATTTGCAAAGCAGCATATTTTGTACAGAGAAACACACCTTTTAGGTTCACTGCCAATACTTTCTCAAAATCAGAAAGCGTCATATGCATGACGGGAATCGATGGATAAACACCGTCTTTGGTAATCTCGCTGTAATAACAGGAAAAAGAGATCTTGTTCTTCCAATACCGGCCGTATTCCCGCAAGCAATGGTGACATATCGTCGAACGAATGAACCCATAGATCAGAAGCTTTTTCTTGCAGACGAAAACGAACGAGACGCGTACTTCCAGTTAATGCGAGATCCTGAAAGTCTATCGAGAATTTGGTATCGCGTGTTCCGTTCTGATAATAGAGACCACCTTTATACGTTTGGCATGGATAATAAGACTCGTCCGTGGGACGAAGCAAAAATGAGACTTGGCCTTCCAAGTAGGGAGCTTTGTACACATCAGATTACTCTTTGGGCGCTCACCAATCACCGCTCTGCACCATCTGTCGATCACCCAAGGACAGCTCCTTCGCTCGCCCGTGCGATCAACGAACTTATCGCACAACAAGCAAATTAATCCACCTTTTTGAGAAACCAAAGTGAAATGATATACTTTCGAAATGCAAAGCAGAATTTCATGGATCGATGTCGCCCGAGGAATCGGCATCATCATCGTTATCTACGCCCACGGGCTGTCTGCAGACAGCTATCGCCATTTGTTCTACAGCTTCCACATGCCGCTTTTCTTCTTCCTTTCAGGAATAGTCTTTCACCACCGAAAGTATGAACACTTCTCCCATTTCTTCAAGAAAACAGTGAAGGGCATCCTGCTCCCCTATGTTATTTTTGCACTTTTAAGCTATCTTCTGTGGTTATCTCGATCACATATCGCTCCAACTGACGCACTGAGCCAGCTCTATGGTATTTTTTATGGAAATGGGGCAAAATATCTCGCCTTTAACAATCTTCTCTGGTTTCTTCCCTCTCTCTTCGTCACAAAAATAGGATTCGGATTGCTAACAAAATTCACCGAGAAAAAAACCCGTATCATCTTTCTCTTATTTCTCAGCTCACTGGTAGGATACTGTATATCGGTTTTCGCTCCCACAGTGAAATTGCCTTTTGGCATAGAGACAGTCTTTACAGCACTTGTTTTCTTCGGAGCCGGCTATTTGTGGAATGCATATGCTGAAAAAATGAAAGCACTACTTCGCACCTATGCACTCCCGTTATTTCTTTTTTCACTCATTGCTTGCATAACATTCGCAACGATGAATTTCAATATCCACGGCCTCCAAGTCGATATGCGATTGAATAGGCTGCACAATTATGCATATTTCTATATCACAGCTCTCAGTGGCATCACAAGCAGTATTATCCTGAGCATGATTATTCAAAAAAACAGGGTGCTTGAGTATATCGGGAAACATTCGCTCGTTCTTTTCGTCTGGCACATAACTGCTTTCTCGTATTTCACACAGCTTCTTCGCCTCATCATGGATGAGCAAACGCTGAACAATCTAAAGAATATTTCTCTAACCCCTCTCTATACGATCGGTTCTATCGGCATTATTCTCTTTTGTTCATTGCTTGTGAAAAAATCGGCTTTGTACCTTGCAGATACGCTACGCCGTTTGAAACAGCTTTCTTTCCTTGGTGCTCGCCTCTAATTTCCTTGACACTACAACCCAAAGCAGTATAATCACCCCACTATGAGATCAGGGGAAGCGTTACGTATGGGTGTTTTAGGTATTGTACTAGGAGCTGCAGCAGCTGGTGTTAGCGGATGTGGTACAAATGATGGCGGAAGTGGTCAAGGAGAACCGACGAGAGCACCCACGACGTCTCCCACGGAAACCCCAAGCGCCTCGGTATGGCAATCAGAACTATTCAAAGATGCACGAGAAATTGATGGCGATGTAGCAAAAATCCCAGACCCCGAAAGGGTTACTATCAACGATATTGCCAACCAAATCGTTATTCAATGTTCTGAGGATATTCATGGAATGCCAGCATACGTCGATCCTGCAACAAAAGAAAAAACATACTACACAATTATGGATGAGGACACAAGCTGCTTTACTGGCCTCTATGATGAAGTACAGACAACTGAGTCGCCGGATTTTACCGTCCTTCCCGGAGACAGGGTAGGATTTCTGGCAAATAATACTGCAGAAGTTGACGCCGGCCTCATCAATCTTGTCAAAAGAGAATGTGATATTGATAATGTTATTTTCTTTCCGGGAGATCCGACACGCGTTGAAGTGAGTACCGGAAATAGTGCGACGTGTGCTACAGAATAGCTATTCTTGACTCTCCAATTTTCTCGTGTCATACTCTACGATATTCATGAAAGCACTCTATAAATCAATTCTCATTGGCCTTTCTGTTATCCTCGTTCTCTTTCTTGCTCTTGAAATACTGATCTATAGAAGCAACTACCAAGGCGAGAACCTTACGAAAAAAGATATGAAATCGTGTTCGTGGATCGACGCTGTTCCAAACGACTGGAAATGCAAAGACAATTGGGATGGCAATAATCGTGTAATAAAGGCAGAGGATGGAGAAAAATATTTTCAGCTAATGATTGTTCCCTATACTGAAAGACAAAAAGCATCACGACCCTGCACTCCGCTTTTGCCGGAAATCATCCCACATCGCCCGTCTGCATCAGGCATAACACTTCCGATGTGGTGTTTCGGTCAGGGTACGTACCAGCTCGCCGAATGGGAACAGGATGGCTTTTTCTTCCAATTCTTGGCCTACAAAGCTCCTACGAATCTTTATCTTCACAATCTACGAACAATTGGCTGGTTCGATCTCTAATCCTCATATGAATCACCCCTTTGATGCAATTCGAAGCCTGTTAGAACGCAATAATATTGAGTACGAACTTATCGAGCATACGCCTGTCTTCACGAGTGAACAGGCGGCAGCAATACGCGGGATGTCGAAGTCTCAAGGCGCAAAATCACTCCTGATTAAAGCGCAGGAAGCGTTTTATCTGATGATTATTCCAGGGGATCGAAAACTTGATGGAAAGAAAGTAAAAACGCTTCTGGGCGCAAAAGAAATCCGTTTTGCAACACCTCAAGAAGTCGTGCAAGTCATGCATTGCGAGGTGGGAGCATGCTATCCTTTTGGAAATATCATACATGTCACGATGTATGTTGATGTCACTTTATCAAAAAATAATGTAATATCATTTAATCCCGGCGTACATGACAAATCTATAAAAATGATGTGGAAAGATTATCAATCTATTATTCAACCTCAAATGGTCGAAATAACGAAAGAAATATATACTCCTCTGAAATAAAATGCAACGTATAATACCCAACGGAGCTTTGAATTTGCAACAAATCTAGGCAAAATTCAAAGCAGAGTGGTATAAACTAGATATTATATTTCCATTTTGCATCCAATACTGCATTGCCGATAAGTCCGAAAGCAAGACCCAAGAGCGCCCCGCCGATGACATCCGAGAACCAATGCTCCCCCAAATAGATCCGGGACAGTAACATAACAATATTGTAGAAAAAGAGTATTCCAAGCAATAGTATCTTAATTTCTGTAGATAATCTTTTACTGTTATATATGAAATAAAATATGATTGTGGATAAAAAAAGT
>JACQKR010000051.1 GCA_016204425.1 Candidatus Levyibacteriota bacterium | reverse complement strand
CTTCTCTTTTTTCTCAGTAGAAGGACTTTGAGTAGGAAAAACTGGGGGATTATTGCTTTGATCTGCGCTTGCCTGCAACTTCGCTTCTGCGTGAAGGAGTTCTTCATATAAACTATTGATAAACGCTTCCGCGGCCTGGTAATCAGCATCGATTGCCGCTGATTCTTTTTCCGCCACTTCATCCAGCCATTTCTCAAGACCTGTCTGCTTCTTCTCTTCATCAGTTGTGTCTTCAAGAAGCTGCTTCTCCAGATCATCAAAGAAAGCAGTATCTGCTTCTTCCTCATCTGTTGCACGTTGTTTCATTTTCTCCGCGTATGCTTCCGGGTCATTGGCCTGAAGCTCTGCAAGCTCCAAAGCAGTTGCCTGATTGATCATGCGGAGGCGTCCGAGGAAATCCTGCATGACTTCTTCAGTGAGATTTTTTGCGAGCTGCTCAGTGTTCACGACGTTGTATTTCGGCGAAAAGACAATCAGCTCAAGCATGAATTGTTGTTTTATATCATTCGTTTTTGCATCCATATTCTCCTTGTCATCCTCAGCTCGACTGAGGATCCGGATTCTCGATCAAGTCAAGAATGACACCATTAAACATCTATGCTGCTTTCAACTCCGGCATATCTTCCGCCTGTTGGGCAATTTTACCACGCATAAACCCATTTATGTCCCGTAAATAATCACGGTAGAAACCGTATTCGTTCTGTTCTTCAGGCGACAAATCTCCATAGTGCGCCATTTGATCGAGTGCGTTTGCAATTGCATCAAAATGGGTATGATCAAGAGAGTGTGATGAGCCATCCTTTCCCTTCAGAGAATACCCCGTATATAACGGGAGTAAGGATGCCTCAATTCCATGCTCAGATGCTTCTTGCTGATGTGCTCCTAAGTAATGTTTTAGGGGTTCTTCAACTGCAAGCATCTCCTCAGCCATCGGGTCACCCTTTTTACTTTTCGCCGCTTCAAGTCCGGCATTCCACGCTTGAGCAAACATATAATAATATTGTAAATTCGCTTGTTTCCGTTCTTCTTCTGTTGTTTCAGGTTGTTCTGGTATCTTTGCGGGTTCTGATTCTGTTTCCGATTTCACGACAACCAACCGCAGAGGATCACTTGATGCTTCTGAAATTTTTTCTGCTGACGTAACTGGCTGTGCTTTCTCTGCAGTCACACCCTGAACTATCTCTCCTATTTTCTCGACAAGCTTCGGGTCGTCGGCGACTCGTGTTTCCATCTCCTGCTGGATCTGTGTTGCCGTGTCTGGTGTTTGCTCAACAGCCTCAATTTTTGCTGCTGCGGCTTTTGCTTCCTGAGCTGAAACGCCCTCTGCATCTTCTCCATCTTTCTTCACAGCTGCTGCAACCTGCTCTTTCCTGACCACCCTGCCGTCTTGCAACTCAACATCTTCAGGCGTTATTTTCCCAAGTTCGACGATAGCATCGACATGACCATTTGAGCGATTGTCAGCCCAGACACCTACCCGATCAAGGCCCTTTTGGCTTGCCCTATTCTGTCCTTGTGCAAGCGCAACAAGCTCCTCAATGTCCGGCGTGACTGGGCCATCTGCTGCAACAGTTACCGCTTCTTTTCCAAATTGTCGCACAGAGTCTGCAATGAGATTGTTATTTGTCTCATACACACGGTCTATACCTTGTTTACGAATGGCAATTATTCTGAATTTTCCTCTGATACTTTTTTCTACTGCACCAATCGCTTTCTTCATAACACCGAGCTTGCGTTCTGCATTCCTGTATTCTTTAAACGCTGCTTTCAAAGGCTCCCCGGGGATTTCCTGAGCCACTTCTGCGAGTTTTTGACGCGCCGCTTGGATTTCCATAATGGTTTTTGCAGTTGCCTCATACACTTCCGCTCTGTCGCGAACTTTTCCGAATGCTTCTTGATGCTTTGTCCCTTCAACTGATTGACCCGGATCGGCAATATCTAGTGCTGACTCTTGTGTATCTCCGGTAATATTTCGGATAGACTGTTTTATCAATCGATGCTGCCACTCAACAGCATTTGCCTGATGCTTTTCAGGAGGTAACGGTTGAGGAAAATCAACAATGGCCGGAGCCTCATATAACGTCGTATTCAGCACTGCATTACTTTCATCCATTGTTAACCGCAGCCTCCCTGCTGTTGTTCCTAATTTCCGAATTGCCTTAGTCCTATACTTAGATATATTTTTTATTGATCGCTTTAGTTCTGCTTTTGGTAAAGGTGCATCCCATGCAGTATTAAGTACGATTGATGCAGTTTCACGTCTGCTATTTTGTTCTTGAGCAAGCTCATTAAGATATTCTCTAAGTACCAGTTCGCGAGTAACAGTACCCGGAAAATCAAACGTCTCTTTTATGACCTGATCATCAGTCAGCTCACGCAACTCTTCATATCCACCAGGACGTCCCCGATATACCGGCGCAAGTTGCGTCGCTAAAAGCTTTGCGAAATCTGCTCTATCTTTCGGCTGGCGTTGATTCTCTTCCCAGATTCGTTGGATCTCTGCCTGTGCATCATGCAAATCAAGAAACATTCGTTGATCTTGAGGTGACAAGGAGAACTTCGGATCAATCGGTGTGGCGATACGCTGAACAACTGCATTTCGTATTACCTGACCAGCACCCTCTTTACCACTTTTTGAAACACCCAGAATACTCTCAAATGTCTTAATACGTCGCTCCCTAGCCAACATGTGAGGGAGCTCTGCTTTGTGCTCAGCTCGAATATCAAGCGGCTGCGGCTTGGGGCTCGGTTTCGGTTCGGCAATTGGTGGTGGCGCGGCTCGTACCGCCTCGCCCATAGTGTTTATTGACATATTTTTAGGTGCTATACACCATCTTCAACTGTAGAGAATCCATAGAGAAATGTCAAAAGAAATCCATGTCATTGCGAACGGATTCGACCCGCCTGCACTTGCCTTTGCAAGGCAATAGCGGGCATGCAAGCTCACCGTAAACTCCGTGAAGTCGAAGATCCCCGAATGGGGGCAATCTCATTTAGAATATAGAGATCGCCACGTCCCGCTGAGCGGGACTCGCGATGACAAAAGAAGTTTGTTAAACTAAATATCATGCGCAAAGGCCCACCAAGAAAACTTATTTTGCTTAGTATTTTTTCGATACTTGCTCTTTTATATGGTATTTTTTTCCTTTCCCCGACTACCACGATTCCTCTTGCTATATTCAATATCCCAATACTTATTTTCTTTTTCCCACTGGTTTTTCTTTTTGTATATTCACTCTTCACATTTAGCTTCAAAAGCAAAGTGCACGGCATACTCTTAGGAGGATTCGTCGTCACGTATTTACTCTTCAGATTAAACGGATTAGCCCATCCATTTTTTCTCATTATGCTGCTGGCCCTCTTTCTTGTCCTTGAGCTGCTCTTTTCGAATAAAAAGTAAATTTTCAATTTTCAGTTTTCAATTTACAATCAAATCCAAATGTTTTAATTTTCAAATTTTTGTCATTGAAAATTCAATGTATATTGTAAATTGCGATTTGAACCATATTCCCGGCTCAAGAACACATTCGCCTTTACTCACTCTTTAGCCTTGTAGCACGCGCTTCGCT
>JACQKR010000063.1 GCA_016204425.1 Candidatus Levyibacteriota bacterium | reverse complement strand
CTTGTGGACCGAAGGAGACTCGAACTCCCTACCTTTGCAATGCGAATGCAACGCTCTACCAGATGAGCTATCGGCCCGTGTCCTTAGCTCTTTGAGCTAAGCGTTTCTTCAAGAGGTTTTCTCGAAAACCACCTTCTTTGACAAACTGTTCTTCTGTCCAGCGAAGTTTTTGATCCAACAGTCTGTTGGTTTGATTAATGAGGCAAATTATAGCATTTGCAGCGTCTTCAGGTAACTTTATATAAATTTTATAATCTTTATAAGAGTTATAACTGTTATATACTAGCTGCCTGACGGTTCTCGCTCGTTGATCATCTTTATCCCAAAGCTTAAGGTTTCGCTGTCGTAGGAAGTCAAGATAGTCATTCAGTAATTCTTCAAGTGATCCTCGTGATACACCCAAGAGTTTTATTCTCCCTTCAAGACTTTTCTGCAAATAGCCTTCTGCTATATTCTGCTTACCGCTTCTTGCTGCTTGAATCATTTGATCAGTGGTTCGAGATCGCTTATCGATATAGAGGTCACAAAACGCAACAGTGAAGTCATAGATGATCTCAGCTTGCTTAAAAAATGGAAGCGATTTGTAACCTTCTTTGGAGTTTATAATCATTATAAAATTTATAATAATTATAACGATTATATTGACCAAAGCCAATTTTTGTTCTGCTTTGATCTACTTACCACGGTAAATTTGCCGATAGTGAGATTCAGTTTTATTGTTGAGGTAGAAAATACAGATATGCAATTTTATGCAGAAGTATACAATTCTCAGCAAAGATATGAAAAAGGTGCCTTAGCACTCTATGCATAAGTCTGAAAACTACGAGTGCCACGGGTGCCAAGAGTACCACCCCACTTCGTCCTTCGGACTTCGAGGGGGCAAGCGGGAAAAGCTTGCTTGCCGGCCGTAGCTTTAGCGAAGGAGGGCTTCGCTAGGCCGAAGGTACTTATTTGCAATTTGAAAGCAGAGGGGTATATTATGCTTATTGCATTTTGAGAGCAGAGGAGTATATAATGCAAGCAGGTTTTCCAGGTATTCTAAGGTATTCCATTATGGTTTCTTCCACATGGGCACTTAGGAAATCCAAGGGAAAATAGTAGAGTCTGCCCGCCTAAGCTTACCCCGATTAAATCGGGGAGCGCTGAATCGGCGGACTTAAGACCTCTCTAATCCCGATGTTCCATCGGGAAAGAGAGTCTAAAGGGGGTGAAATTCTAAGTGTCATTTCAAGATCAAACACTCACTTGTCGAGACTGCGGTAATCAGTTTACCTGGACTGCATCAGAGCAAGAGTTCTATCAAAAAAAAGGGTTTGAGAACGCACCGGTTCGGTGCCCATCATGTCGTTCAGCGAAAAAAGCTCGTATGAACGGTGGCGGAGATTCTCGATCAAGCGGACCACGGCAACAGTTCCAAATAACGTGTGCCAATTGTGGTAAGCAAGATACGGTTCCGTTCCAACCAAAAGGTGATAGACCAGTCTTGTGTCGAGATTGCTTCCAAAAGCAGCGACAAGGGTAATGTAATACCTCAAGAAAGCCAGACCAAAGCAAATTTTTGCCAAACGTCTGGTTTTTTTGTTGGCATAGTCTTGCTGAGGTCGCCACGTCTTTCTGCGCTTCGTTCAAACTCTCCCGATTAAATCGGGATCAAACAGTGAACGTGCTCGAAAGCCGCGGCTTCCCGCAAGACTTGATTTAAGGCAAGAGGTGTGCGCGGAGGAACATTCTAAATCTTGAATCTTCAATCGTAAATCTTCGGTTTATGGCTTAGGAGATGGTGTCACACTCGTTTTGACGGGGGTTGGCCCGCCAGCTGGCGGAGTGGTTGGCGGTCCCGGGATCTTCTCTTGTGGATCTCTCTCTGGAAGTTGGGCTGATGGTTTGTCAACGCCAATTGGTGGCTGGTCCTGCCTGCCGGCAGGCAGGTTCTCAGCTTGTCCGGCTGCGCCGGATCCTGATGCTTGATCTGCTGTCTTTTGCTGCTCGCCAATTTTCTTCTTCAAAACATCGATCTCCTCAGTTATCTTCTTTACGCTTTCCTTATCATTCACAACCAGTGTCTTCACTGTTTCGTATGAGATGAGCGCATTCTGGAGGTCACTTTTCTCCTCGAGTGCATGGCCAAGATTATAATACGCATTTGCATAGTCACGTTTGAGAGAGACCGCAATCTGGAACTGGCGCTGGGCATCCTCCCAAGCTCGAAGTTGATAGTAGATACCCCCAAGACTGATGTATTGCTGCGGGTTGTTCGGATCGAGCTGTCGTGCCTGATCATTGGTCGCAATTGCGAACTGGTCGGCATTCTGGCCAAAGCCGATGAGCGCCCGGTAGACTGCTGAGAGATTGTTCCAGTTCAAGGCGGTCAAAGGCGATAGGGTCACTGCTGATCGTCCGCCGTTGATTGACTGTTGGATGAGTGTCAGGATATTTTGCTGTGTTTGCTGATTTGGCGTCTTGTTCTGTGATTCCTGGATCGCGAGTGAATTCGCCAAGGCTAAATTTGTCTGTGAGAAGATACGATAGTAGGTATCCCGGTAGGGGAACATCTGGATTGCAGCTTTCTGCAGGTTGTAGGTCTGCAGGCCATTGTTCTGGGAGGCTGCAACGAGTGAGCGCTGGAATGTCACATCGGCAACGACATAGCGTCCAGTCATATAGCCAAGCGCTCCCACGATCACCATGAGCACAATGAAGATAATGCCCGGAAGGATTCGTGATTCGGTTTGGGTGCTGTGATGAGTTTCTCCCTCAGGTGCTGCAACGAACAGGCCTTTTTTCAAGGCAACAAAATAGTATTCCAGGTCCGCATACTTTTTTGGATTCTGAAGGGACCTGATTGCCGCAAAGAGACCAAGGAGGATGAAAAAGAGTATCTGCATGGTGAATGAGAGGGGAAGTAAGAAGGCGGCAATGAAGGCAAGGACGAGTGGCGCGAACAAATGCTTTTCTTTGACAAATCGGTAGAGAATGAAGACGAAGCTGGCGAGGCCCAATACTCCGGTTGTTGCCAAGAGCTCGAGGACAAAACTGCTTGATCTGAAGAAGGTGAACGACCAGAGTTGCGGATTCAGGTTGTATGTCGCATCCTTGAATCTCGTGAAGCTCGTCAGATATTGGCCATAGCCGGATCCCAGGAAGAAGCTTTGCATGACGCGCCCCGTGTCTTGTGAGATTTGGGCAAAGGCTGTTCTGAATCCTGTTTCGAAGGGAAGGATGATTGGCTTCTGGACCACAAAGAGCTCATAGACTGTTAAGGCCAAACCGGCAAGGATGAGCAGGAATCCGGTTCCAAATGCCACTGCACGGGTTGTTTGAGCGCTTTTATCTCCTTGTGGTAACCATTTGAATCCGGCTGGGCCGGATGATATATATGGAGAGACAAGCGGATAAGCGACATAGCCGGCAAGCGGGAGGATAAGCGCAAGGTAGATTGCCTGATCAAGCAAAGAGCCAAAGGGCGTGAAGAGGGGGTTTTGTGTATAGGCATACGGCAGCACGTAGATCTTAAAGTACGAGAGTATGCCAAGGATCGAGGCGAGTCCGCCACCGATGACGAGTGCGGCGACAGCAAAGAGAATCGAGCTTTCTTTCTTGATCAGATTGGTGATCACGAAGAAAAGGAGTGCGCCATATAATAGTGGGACGAAATTCGTCAGGGAATCATAGCGGTTGATGGAAAGCATGGCCGAGACAAAGACGACAATCATAAAGAGCATGACCGGGAAATCAAACGGTGTTGTTCGCAAGGCGACTTTACTCGCCACAACCATGCGGACGCCAAAAAGAATCAGAGATGTCAAAACGACGGTCGCGAGCAGGGCCTGCTTGGGAAGGCCGAAAGGATCGGTGGTTTGTGACGTAAAGACAAGCGGGAAGACTAAGAAGAGAACTCCCAGCAGCAGCATCGAGATGGTATCGATGTAAGACAAAATTTCTTTTCGTGTATCGGTCATATGATTAGTTATCAGTTAATAGTTGCTAGTTTTTAGTTCAGAAATGATGAACTAAGATCACTGTAAAATCATCAAGGTATAATGTCAAGGATAAGAATTTATTTAGTATACTGTATCTTGTATTTTGTATCTAGTATCAAGGGATTTTACTTATTTTTAATTCGTTTCAACTTGCGCTGAGATGAGGGTGTAGATGCCTGCCCCGCGAAGTGGGGAAGATCTGGATATCATCGATTTGTGCTTAAAGTAGTTTCTTTAATTCTTCCACGCTCAGATTAATTGGTTTTAAGATGCCGTTGAGCAATGTCCCTTTGCGGATTACCTTATGATTTGGGACAGTAATTACTTGCTTTTTTCCTTGGTACATTCTTATTAATCGAATATGACTTCCTTTTTGTCTGACAACTTGAAATCCAATTTTTTCTAAAGCGTTGATTACCTTTTTACCACTAATTTGGGGGATATTTGACATGTTACTGGGTGGTAACTCGGACTGGTACTATAAAACGGTCTTTGTGAGTCTTTCCTTCTTCTATTTTTTCTTCATCTGCATCTTCCAGATAAAGTTCAGCTGCCTCTTTAATATTTCCGATGGCTTCTTCAAGCGTATCTCCTTGAGATGCGCAGCCAGGCAAATCAGGAACCCAAACAGAATAGCCTCCATCAGACTCTTTTTCAAAAACAGCATCATAGTGCAAAATTTTCTTTTTCATATATGCTCACTATATCATTAGGCTCATTAGGAAGTCAATTGTGTGCAATTTAGAAATTGCTGAAACAGCATATTGCGCATTTTTAGCTTCAAAAACAATATGATTTACTGGATCATTGTAGAGTAAATGGGGATTTTGTTTCTCTACTTTCTGCCGAGAAAAGTATCCAAAGATTTTTTTCTAACGTCTTTTTAGAAAAGACGTCCAAAACATTTTGCAAGTGAAAGGTCGGCTATCCCGCTGAGCGGTATTTCACGCGCTGCTTTCAATTGCAAATAAAAAGAATTCTTTAGATATGTTGCAATCAGGGAATCTTCTGTATTGACATTCTGATGGTTTGTATTACACT
>JACQKR010000049.1 GCA_016204425.1 Candidatus Levyibacteriota bacterium | reverse complement strand
GTAATTTAAATATAAAAAACCATGAACAAAATTAAAGTCATAAAAACTGAAAAAGATTATAAAGAAGCTCTGGCTATGGTTGAAGAGCTTATGAATCGCGCTCCCGAACCGGGCTCTGAAGATGCGGATAAATTAAATCTCTTGGCAACCCTTGTCGAAGATTACGAATCAAGCATTTATCCAGAATCTCTCCCGGACCCGATTGAGGCGATTAAATTCCGCATGGAACAAGCCGGCCTTAAACCCGCCGATCTTGTACCGTACATTGGTACGCCCGGAAGAGTATCAGAAATTCTCTCTGGAAAACGGCAGCTTACTCTCGACATGGTGAGAGCTATTTCTGCTGGGCTTGGTATCCCATCGAAGGTTCTTATACAAAAGTCCTCGCGAAATTTCAAATCCCAAAATTGGAGTACTGGGCTCGTGAGAATAATGGAACAGCGTGGCTATTTCGGAAAAAAGACACTGAAGGAATATGACGCATCTGAACTAATCAATGGGTTCTTTGCTCAATTTGGTAATTTACAGCCGTCAGCTTTATATCGAAAGACCAGTTTTCGTACAACTCCTCGAACTGACAATAAGGCTCTATTTGCATGGGGACTGCGCGTGTTGCAGAAAGCCGAAAAGATAAAAGTTCCAGTGAAATACAAAAAAGGAACGGTAAATTTTGCGTTCATGCAGGAAGTGGTGCGTTTGAGCGCAAAAAATAAAGGCCCGTTGCTTGCAAGAGATTACCTTAAGAAACACGGCATTAAACTTGTCATTGAACCCCATCTCCCAAAAACACACCTTGATGGCGCCACACTTCTCGCAAGTAAAGACACTCCTGTCGTTGGCCTCACTATTCGCCACGACCGACCGGATAACTTCTGGTTTACCTTAATGCACGAACTCGCGCATGTTGCGCTTCACTATGACAGTAGCGTTGAATCTTTTTATGATGAGGCACTACAAGACAAGGATGGAACAAAGATTGATCCTAAAGAAAAAGATGCGGATACGCTCGCCGAGGAGACAATTCTTCCAAAGAGTAAATGGGAAACAAGCGCTGCAAGGACAACGCCTAACCAGTTTTCTACCGAGGATCTAGCGAATGAACTAAATATACAAACCGCAGTTATTGCTGGGATGATTCAGTTTAAACACCAAAAATTTTACTACTTAAACGAGATGATTCACGATGAAAGTATTAAAATCAGAAAATACTTCCCTAATGAGTTCAAATACTAGTATGATTACAATTAAAACATATATTCCCATACTTCGCTGGAGACCTGCCGAGAGAAAAGCATTGGAAAAAATTTTTCAGCAAGACAGAGAAAGCATAACTCCTTTGATGGAGTTTGTGATGCCCGCGCCATCGACTAAGAAGCAAGATGGTAAGACCATAATCACTAAGACATCCAAGGAAAAATTCTTAGAGGTACTTCCTAATGTTTCAAAAAACCTGAAATCTTGTGGACAAAATACTGTATTCATCGATGTTCACCTGTTAGAAAGTACTATTAGGGCATCGTCACTTGAACAGATTCTTTCGTCATCAAATGAGCTGAACTTATTCTTGATTCCGGTTATTTATATCATTCCCGTAACCAGCACTGGCGCTGACATGGCAACTCGCACCATTGCCATTAACTATGCAAAATCAAGCGGACACGGACTTTGTATTCGCATCGATAAGTCCCACCTTGAGGAAGAAGGCCTACCGTCGCACATCACTGATTTTGTTAAAGACAATGGACTCGACATTGAGAATATTGATTTGCTCGTCGATTTACGCGTTATTGATCAGGATACAACTGCTGAAAATATAGCAAGACAACTTGCACAGCTCCCAGACCTGAAAAAATGGCGCTCGTTTATAGTGTCTGGAGGTGTGTTTCCGAAAGATCTGACGGAATTCATACCGGGTAAAGCGCATGAGCTGAATCGATTAGATTGGCAGTTATGGAATGCTATTCGAGAGACCACTTTGTCACGCACGCCACTTTTTGCCGATTACACAATTCAGTGTCCCAACTATGAACGAATCGATGCTATTGGTAGTGTAAGTGTGCGATATACGAATGATGATAAGTGGTGGATATTTAGAGGGAAAAAGCCAGGACTTATCAATCCAAAAACAAAAGAAAAAGGGCCGGGGCTAGAACAGTATATAGACCATGCCAGAACTTTGACTGGGAAAAGCTTTAGCAAGTTCTACAAAGGCGCAGATTATAGTTTTGGTGACACGGAAATTGCACGAATTGCAGCTTCAGACAACAAAAAGCCAGGGAATGCTGCCACATGGCTCACCATCGGCATCAATCACCACATCACACTAACTGCGCGTCAGATCGCCAGCCCTGCCGAGTAGATTGAAGAACATTCCACACATACTTCTTAAGCGATTTGGGTTCAAGTGATTCAGCGAGTCGTCTATACACGACTTCTCGCGGTTTGGATCGAATGCCGTCCGCTTTACCCAAACTCTCAAGCTTCTCGAGTGCCTCATGTCTCCACAGTAAACGCGCAATTGAAACATCATCCTGTTTCGGGTTATTCCTTGGATCACGAATTGTGTTGAAGGAAACTAGCCCATCTGCACTCACATGTGCCGTCTCGATACCCCACCATTCCGGAACTCTCTTAAACGCATCAACCAAATGACTGCTACCCGCAACAAGAGTGACTCTATCAAAGATAGAATTGTATGCCTCCATTTGTTCAGGTAAACGGATCAAGGTGTCGCGGTCACTTTTAATTTCGAATCCATGTAGAATACCGTTTACGACAGCAACATCTATCCTAGCAGCGCCATGCCAGAGTCCAAGTTCCGGTATAATGCGGTAATCTGAATCTGTCGCATACTCTCTTTGCAATCGATTAATAAGTGCTCCCCTAATCACCGCATCGTTAGTAGCGATAGCGTTATTATTTACCATATTGTAAAGAATTGATAACTGTAAATATGCACCTCTGTTTGATATCTTAATTTTACCACGAATTGGACTAGGAAATAAGCATTAAGATATCAACATACCGCAAGCTATTGCGTGTAAACATTTACCCCCGCGTCAACATAATTGTCGTAGAT
>JACQKR010000046.1 GCA_016204425.1 Candidatus Levyibacteriota bacterium | reverse complement strand
TGGCTAGAGCGCGCGGTTTGGGACCGTGAGGTCGGAGGTTCAAGTCCTCTCTCCCCGACACATTTTATGCATCAAAGGTTTGGCTCTTCTCCGCTTCTAGGTCTAAAAGAAATTTATCTTTTATAGAGCTATATAGTACACAAAATTCAGCAAACTGTTCATCAGACAGCGTTGGGAAATATCTCGCAAAATCGTCTCGATCAGCGCCTCTTGGTGGTTCAGCCGCTGCAATACTGCATAATTTGTAAAGAAGCGTTACCTGGAGAGGGGCAACAGGAATCGTTACTCCATTGATATCAACATGTCGAGTACCGTTGGTATACACAGCTTCTGGAATTGGTAGGTTACGGTATTCCCTGATAGTTTCATCACTATTTTCCATTAAATAGATATCAAAACGGCCCGGACCGACAGTGAGCTCTGGATTTGTTTTAAAAGCCATAATTTTTTTTGGAATCTTATTTCCTGTAAATAACCATCTACGTGTTTCAGGATCAAGAGTTCGAAAGCCTGCATTGTTTAAAAAAGGAATGAGTAGAGTTGCATGATGTGCATACGCTTTAAAATCGAGATCGTACTGATCGCGATGCAAGTCTTCTTCGCCCGCCAGAGCTACTCCTGCTCCTCCGCCAAGAAAAAACGGTACTCCAGAATTCACAAGAAGCTCCCCTATGAAAGCTATATCATGAAATAGTTCGTCGTGCCTTTCTGGCGTAACAATAGCAGAGGTTTGTGGCCCACTCATGAGCGATTCTCGAATTCCCATCTCAACCTGTACTTGGTGTAGAAAACGCTCACGATCAACAGGAGCGGGTTGCCTTGGAATAGTAGAAAATTCTCCTCCCGATCTTATTTCAAGTCCCATAATATTATTATAACATATACATCAGTATGATGTGCTTTTGCATTTGCACCATGATTCATATAAAATTAACTCTAAATTACCGATCAATTTGGAATCGATGATGTGGTAATTTTAAAATTGTCCGCTTACACAGCTCTTGTAAGTACAAGGATTGGGTAAAATGTAAGAACACGTGCGCCGTCGCGCTCGCATTAGGATCACCGCGACAGCACAACAAATAGAGGAAGAGAGGTGGAGAGAAACCCAGGGGTGTCTCTCCAAGCATATGCTCGCGGGTGTAGTTCAATGGTAGAACACAACTTTTCCAAAGTTGATACGAGGGTTCGATTCCCTTCACCCGCTCCCGAGTCTAACTCGGTTACGAGTTAGCGAGGTGGCAAGTCAGACTTGCCTTCCTTTTACTGTATATATAAACGAAAAAGTTCGACTTTTTGATGAAGTATTACGTTTATATACTTATAAGTTTATTAGACGGAAAATTTTACACTGGATTTACAACAGATCTAAAAAAAAAGACTATCTGAACACGCTCGAGGAGATGTGAGCTCAACAAAGCATCGTCGACCACTGAAACTAATCCATTACGAATATTTTGTTGACGAAAAGGATGCAAAAACGAGAGAGGTATTTCTAAAGAGTGGATTTGGGCGGAATCAGATAAAGATTGCATTTAAAAACACATTAAGGTCATATTGAGTACCTATGAGTCACATGACGACCGACAACTACAGAAAACATACAACGACAAATCCCGCTCAACGGTTTCTTATCGATAATTTCTTTAAGAATCTTCTCCACGAGGCCGGATTGCTTCATCCGGAGTCTATTCTTGATGTCGGGTGCGGGGAAGGATTCACGCTCGATCGATTTCATACACAACTGATTGGCAAGAAGCTCGTCGGCATCGATTTTCTTGATACGGCAATCACAATCGGCAAAAAAGAACGTCCTCACCTAGACCTCAAGAAAGGCAATATCTATGACATTCCGTTTTCCGATAACTCATTTGATCTTGTGATGTGTTGCGAAGTATTGGAACACATCGATACTCCTGAAAAGGGTTTGCAAGAATTATCCAGGGTAACAAAAAAGCACTGCATTCTCTCCGTACCGAATGAGCCTTGGTTTATGCTCTCGAATTTTTTGCGGGGGAAAAACCTGAGCAGATGGGGTAACGATGTTGAACATATCCAGCACTGGTCAACGAATGCGTTTGTAAAATTGGTGAGCAAGTATTTTGTCGTGGATGCAATCAGGCAGCCATTCCCCTGGACAATGCTTATAACGTCAAAAAGATAATTAGACTTTTTCCGACTCTACGTCTGCGATGCTTTTGAAGAGAACGATCAGAAATGATAAGAATGGAATCGATAACAATGCACCTGTGATGCCCATAAGACTTGCTCCTATCATGACACCTAAGATGACGAAAACAGGATTAAGTCCTACTGCTTTCTCCATAATCTTTGGCACGAGGAAATTATTTTCTATCATTTGAATCACAAAATATGACAAAGCGACAATTAATCCCAGAGATGGTGAAATCGTTATTGCGACGATGACTGCCGGAATTGCCGAAATCGTCGGTCCAAGTGTCGGTATAACTTCCAAAATTCCAGCCAGTATCGCAAGTGGCAATGCGTAGGGGACGCCAAGTGCGGTAAGGGTAAGCCAGGTGAGAACGCCGATGAAAACCATTAGTACAAGTTGCCCTCGTAACCACGCACCGAGCTTAAAATCTATCCTGGTCAATGTAGAATAGATCTTTTGATGAAGGTCTTTGTGAAATAATTCTGCAACGCGGTGTTTGAACTTGTCGTGATAGAGCATGAGATAGAAGCTGACGATAAGGATCGTGAGGACTGAGAAAACTCCGCCAAATACTGCACTGGTAACAGCAAACGCATTTCGTCCGATGTTATTCAATTCATTTGCGACAATGCTCTGTATTTGTTTGGCATCGATACTAAAACCGAATGCTTTTCCCGACTCATTGAGAAAAACCGGAAGACTTGTTAACAGTGATTGTACCTGCGAGAAAATAAACGGAATAAGCGGAAAAACGAGGAGAAAGACAATAAGAATCGTTGATAAATAAGGAATAGCAACAGACAATACCATAGGAACACGTCTATTTCGAAGTTGTGTCGCAAACGGATTGAGTGCCGCCATGATGATATATGAAATGAAAATTGAGGTGAGAATGCCCCGAATTTGAAAAATAAACCACGCCGCGATCACTAAGAAAAAAACGAGTACAACCTGATTTTTGAGAAGATATGAGAAGAATCGGTGCAGCATACCTCCTCTACTATACGAAGTCGATGAAGCTTTGTCAATGAGGCTGAGATGTTTACATTTGGCGATTCTTATTTTGAACCGCTTCATGCCCATTTTATCAGGCTGATGATGGTATATCAACCTGACCAGGAAGAATAAATTAAGAAAAGTTTAATCCTTATTTTTTCTTTGTAGAAAACAAGAAACCGATTAAAAATCCAATACATTCTAAACTAAAGAGAGCAAACGATCATTGAAGAGAAAATATTTTTGTAAAGACATTACCAACAAAGGACCAATTGCCAGCTCCTGCTTCTGCGAATCCCATGTATTGATCATGCCAAACGTACGTAGGATTTAATACACTTGATTATGGCTGCCAATATCATAAAGCCACAATTCACCCTCGACAGTTCTGTAAATCACTCGAATATCTCCAGTGACAGAGAACGCTCTGTAACTACTCTTTTTACCAACAAGTTTGTGATCCCGAAGAGAAGGATTGGTTGGATTTTTGAGAAAGTGCTCAAGTTGTTGAAGAAATTTTCTTTCTAGCCTTTTATTCGTGGCAATTCGCTTCTTGTAGTTCTTAAGAAACGTTTTATGATACCGAACTTTCATTGAGCTGTTTTATTAAATCGTCAGCATTTTTTGCAGAATATACATTCTTACCTTTCTGAAAGTCTCTCGTTAGTTGAAGGTATCGCATTTCATTCTCTTCAGAGAGGGGTACAGATTCTTGTAATGACACTTCAATTTTTTGTGTCGCGAGTTTTGTCAAAAAAACCCTGACTACTTCTTGAAGAGAAGAAAAGCCTTGAGATAGGGCTACTCTCTCTGCGTCGCTTTTGAGTTGCTGATTTAATGGAACTTGAAGAATGGTTTTCTGCATATGTTATAATTATAACGATTTGATAATAAATTGCAAGATGTAATTATCTATATACCATACGATTAGCCGATATATCGAGCTATTCGTACGTTTGATAGCAACGCTATCTCTCCAAGTACCCCCGATGCACTTCTATTCGAACACTTTCTAGCTTGGATCGATAGAATTATGCGTGCGTACACTCGTGTTGTTAACTAGACTTATTTTACCAGATTGTTCGAGTTCTTAAAAGAGCTTATTGGATATTATGTCTTAAACGTTTTAGTTGAAATGATAGTCTAAATGTGATATAAAGTTTTTATGTCGATAGGAAATGAGATGTCGGTACCTGAACCCATAAGCAATGGTTTTATGCTCTCCATTGGAAAAGAATTGTCACAAACGCCACTGAGTGATGTAGCTGATTCTATAGAAGGAATATTAGCAACAGCCACTTCTACCGGAAAAGACTCTAGAAAAATACTTAATGTAAGATTTGCAAGAATTCCCATGTCAATTGATGAAGGTGTTGTCAATTCGATTGACGTATTGAATGAGGTATTGAGGGAGGAGATGAGATGAATCTTGAGGGTATTGTTGCTGCATCTCAAGGGTTCTTTATGACTCAAGGTGATAATCTCGTACCAAAAGGCATGCAATTTACAGTAGAAGCACTTAGATCACCCGATGGTGATGATGTAATTCCTACAAAGCCAAGAGATACTTTTGATGAAGCAGTCGGCGAGCTTTCATCTGGAAAAAATATATACGAGAACCCAGAAAAATCTCCTAATATCTCGATTCTTGTTGGTCGTCCAGAAGATGGATTTTGGACCCACACATTTGAATTTAATAGAAAAGATAAGGAGATGTTATTCGTTATTACAATGGGTGTTGTTGCTGATAGACAAAAGCTATTTGATGATCTGGTAGTTTATCTTGCAGCATTTAATTCTGATATTCCGACTGGTGAAATCTTGCAAATGGTTCAGAATAATCCTTTGTATGCCTTTCTCAAACCGCCGAAAGATAATGCAATTGACTTACAGTCTAGTAGTCAGAGTCAAGCACCAAATATTCTAGATGAAGCAAACATTTGATAGCCATGCTATCTCTCAGAGCATGCCCCGGAGAGGTTCGAGTCACAAGTTTTTTGGGTTTTTCGTATCTGATAAGTATTCTTTAAGCATTGATCGTAATGTGGTTCTTCCTTTTGTAGTTTTTAGATAAGTTTCTCTCCGTTTAGCGTCTTTTTTATTTCTATATGCTTCATAGTGAATTAGTTCAAGTGGTACAAATGCTTTTGTTGATTTATTCTCACCGTTATTATGCGAAGTAAGCCTTTGCTTCAAATCTCCAGAATAACCAACATATAGAAAATTTTTTGGGGAATTGTGGAGTACGTAGACATAATAAAAAATCTTAGATGTAAGGAATGGGACGCACCAGTCGGTGCATCCCACGCGCACAACTATATTTCGAGAGATTACTGTAAATCACGACTTTCCTATTTAGTGGCGAAGCCGTGTACCGAATGGTGCGCGGTACCCCTGGAGGGAATCGAACCCCCAACCTGGTGCTTAGAACGCACTCGCTCTATCCGTTAAGCTACAGGGGCATAAGCAACTGTGTGTATTTTACCAATATTATCAATCGAGTGCAAAAATGCCAATGCAAACTCAACAATTATTACACTATTTTTACATTTACTTTTTATAATAGTCTTAATGATACCTCTTTCCGATTCAGTAAAATCGCAAAGATTTCCGTTTATTAATATATTGCTTATTGGTATCACAGTATACGTGTTCTTTCAGCAGTATGTCACACCAGATCCTGAAGCGTTTGTTTACCGGTGGGCACTTATCCCGTCTGAGATCGATTTCAGTAATTGGCTAACACTTATTCCTTTTATTACCGCAATATTTCTTCATGGAGGCTTCCTTCATATCATCTCAAACATGTTGTTTCTCTGGGTTTTTGGAGACAACGTCGAAGGCTACATGCACCTCTTGCTCTATCCGATTCTTTACCTTGGCTCCGGAATCGTTGGCGCATTGACACAGTATTTCTTCATGCCCAATTCCGATATTCCGATGCTCGGCGCCTCAGGGGCAGTAGCCGGAGTTTTGGGTGCGTACTATATGCTCTTCCCACACCATAAGATAAAAACGCTTGTACCGTTATTTGGTTTTTTTACGGTCATAAATATTAGTGCATCATTTATGCTCGGATACTGGTTTCTCTTGCAAATCATATCCGGCGCGGCGTCTCTGCCCTTCTCCGGTGAGACAGGTGGTATTGCGTTTTTCGCACATATCGGCGGCTTCGTCTTCGGTATCATTTTTGCAAAGTTCTTCGCGTATAAAAACCTGCCGGAAATTGCAGAAGGATAAGTATGGATATAGGGAAAATGCTTATTGCCACCGGAATAATTCTTATCATCTTTGGATTCTTATTCAGCAATATTTCCGGGCTTCCAAGACTTCCCGGAGATATTTATATCAAACGTGACAATTTTACGTTTTACTTCCCTATCGTCACCTCCGTTGTGATCAGTATTTTCCTCACTATCGTTCTCCACTTTTTCTTCCGAAAATAACAATTAGTTCAATTATTCGAACAATTGAAGTATTACAAAGATGTAAGTTGTCTTTTCCGCTTTGCGAGTCGCTTCCCAGCTCCACGTTTTCTTTCCCAAGATACCGAACCATATGACTTTGGTGGAGATAACGCGAGGATTAGCCGATTAAGTTCATTCCATAAATTTTCTTTTCTTTCTGTATTGAGAATGTGTGTTATTGCCCGCTTGTATCCAGGTGCGCCTGATATGCATTGTTTATGAACTGTGGCAATAGTTGCTTTTGAGACTTTGAGAACCTCGTCGATTAGGTCGTATGTATACCCTTTCTCTAAAAGCACAGCGATCGCTAAACGCTTGGCCAACATTGTTTGTTCAGTGAAAGAAAGTAGACTCAACAGAAATACCTTTACCTCAGAAGGACTTTTGAATGTTCGAAAGTAATCAAAAATATTTCATAAATTCGTTCCTCAACTTCAGGGTTGATTTGTCTCCTGGAAACTCTTCCCATATAGTTTAATTATTCGAATAATTAAACTAAAATACAATAGACAGTTTATGGGGGTTATAAGAAGTTGTACACGTTGCTTTTAAAGAGGAGACGTAGTGAAACAGCCTCGGATATGGTATACTTTTTATTACCTGGTGGATGTATCCCGAAGGTCCCGTAAAGCGGGGTCAACAGGAAGCGAAGCTTCAAGAGATTCGGAAATGCGCATCCCAGAGAGCTTTGCGTTACGTTAATTTGGTGGATGTAGCTCAACAGTAGAGCATCAGGTTGTGGACCTGAAGGTCGCGGGGGCAGCACCCGTCTTCCACCCATTCGATTCACTTTGTTCGCTCATGGCTTCCAGTCGAAGGAAATATGTCGAAAATCCGTTTTGAAGCTAAGCTGTCTAAAATCAACTCATGGACCATTCTCAGACTGCCTGAGAGTGCTTCCGCAAAGCTTCCGTCAAGAGGTATGACAATGGTTAAGGGAGCAATCAACCTGCCTGCCGGCCCGCTTCGCCGCGAGGCGAGCAAGGCAGGTGGTGTTCCTTTTAAAACTTTGCTTGAACCCGACGGCAAGTATGGACCAGGAATAAAACCGAGTCACTGGTTTGCCCCTGACAAAAAGTTACTGGATGATGCTCACGCCACGGCAGGAGATACTGTAGAGGTCTCGCTTGAACCGACCAAAGAATGGATAGAACCGGAAGTGCCTGATGATCTAAAAAAAGCGCTGTCTACTTCCCCAAAAGCCGAGGCTTTATGGAAGGATATTACCCCAATTGCACGCTGGGATTGGATTCGCTGGATACGCGCTGTCAAAACTCCGGAAACGCGCCAAAAGCATATTGAAGTTGCCCTGTCAAAACTCAACAAAGGCATGAGAAGGCCTTGCTGCTTTAACCGCAATCTGTGCTCCGAACCCTCTGTGTCACATAACTGGGTGCTCCTCGAGCCGACGCTTTAAAAAACGGCAAAATCTGTCTCCAAAACCGCTGAGGCTGCATAAAAATAAACTCAATATTGACCTAGATTGTTTCTTTTTGTTCTCTTTTTTTTCTACTATTTTTCTGGTATTTTTTATGTAACATGATTGGGGCTGCGCCACGACGGATCATCTTGCACATAGATTTTGACAGTTTCTTTGCAAGTGTTGAACAGCAGGACCATCCTGAATTTCGGGGAAAGCCACTCGGCGTCACAGCGTCCAATGGAAGAACCGCTATTATTGCCGCTTCTCGTGAGGCAAAAAGACTTGGCATCCCCAATATTTACCGGACCTATGACGCCCTTCGTATCTGCCCGACGATGCAATTTACCAGAGCGAATTTTACCAGGTATTGGGATATTAGCCAGAAGTTCGTCAGTATCTGTAAAGACTTCTCGCCTTTCGTTGAGGTGTTTTCGATCGATGAATTATTTATGGATGTGACGAAAACAAATCACTTGTTCGGCGGCACCAAACGGCTCATTGAACACATCAAACAACGAATTCAGGAGGAAATCGGTGAGTATATCACCGTTTCTGTTGGCGTCGCACACAACAAATTACTTGCCAAATTGGCATCAGGACTCAAAAAACCAAATGGCGTTTTTCTCATTCAACCCTCACACGTTGAGCAAGTGTATAAAATAGCAAAACTTACAGACATGTGCGGCATAGGAGAACGGATAAAAATCAGGCTGCATGCAATGGGTATTTATACCCTCCTGCAGCTTCGCCGTGCACCACTGGAAGCGCTCCGAGCGGAATTTGGCAATGTCGAGGGGCATTTTCTCAAAAATCTTGGCCTCTGGCTTGATCCGTCTGATGTTACTTCCTATACCCAATCCCCGGAAGTGAAGTCGGTCGGAAGAAACTATTGCCTTCCCCAAAACGAGTATGACAAACGGATTGTTTTTCAAAATATTTATGAGTTGAGTGAAGAGATAGGGATAAAACTTCGGCGTTTGAAAAAGAAAGCCAGAACTGTTGGTCTTTCCCTTCGTGGTACGCATGAACTGTTTGGAAGGCGAACGTACGGTTTTTATGCGAATACGGGGCGGGATATTTTCCATGCCGCTCTGTATTCACTCCATGTTCGCATCCCTTCAGATGGCTATGTGAGACAAATTGGCGTATGGGTGGCAAATCTGCGGGATGACGATACGCTTTCTGCATCGATGTTTGACCGTGGTATCAAAAATCCAGGTCTCGTCAGGACAGTCGACTCTCTCAATGAAAAGTATGGAGATCACACAATTCGAAACGCATACTTACTGTATGCCCATAAATTAACAACCGTACCAAATGGTTTTATGGCAGACCGCTACGAACGCAAAATTCTTGCTGAAAAAGCACTTGCTGAATTGGCAACGATGAAATGAAAGAAACAGACATTATGGTGCACATGATAATCGCATTTTTATCGATACTATTGGAGTTTTTCGCTATATTTATCGTATTGGCGGATTAACATTTGAAAATAATCAGAAGAGCCAGAGCTTTGCCAAGTAAAGGGAAATAATACTACTTATCACGGTAACGCACTGCCAGAAGATTTGGTAGACGAACCAGACAGAATCGTTGTGGAAGATTTTATGAAACCAGAATTTTTCAGGCGGGTTGCGCTGGATCGTTGAAAACTGCTGATGGAACCAGTACTGTGTCTCCCCAATACTCCTTACCACCCAGAACAGTGCGATAAAAAGGAGAAAGAGCACCCAACTGTTTAGCGCAAAGCTGATAAGGGATGCCAGTATCCAAAAAACGCTGAAGACGACCAAGTCTGCCCAGACAAATGCGCCGAACAACCGGTAGAAGTAGGTCACACCGTACGGATTCTTTTTTTCCTTGCATTCATACAGGCTGCGTGCGAATCCGATCAGTGAAATTGCGGTAAAGCCGATGATAAATATTTTTTGCCAGAACTCCATATCCGGTATAGTAACGAAATTTTGCCGAGAAAGAAAGTGTTTACTGTGGGACTTTATCCATGCAAATGTATTCGATTTCAGCCAGGATCTGCTCTTTCTCCTTTGCGCTTATCTCAAGAACATCAATTTTTTTATGATCCTTGCAGATATCTTTACAGAGAACGATATGGTTATTCAAAAGCGTGATTTTGGAGGATTCCGAAAGTGTCGACATCATCGTGATAGGATACAGGTGTGCTTTTTCGATGAGGTCCCGGAGGCTTTCACCCTCAGGATAACTCCAGCTGATCACCTTCATTTCAATACAATGTGCGTAAGCAATTGCGTCGGATGTTGTTTTCGTATTCGTCACAATCCACGCTTCATGGAGATTGTGTTTGTCCCTTAAGTCCTCGTATCGAGCTTTTGTATACAGCGGGACATGCACATCCGAGCGCACTCCGGGGCTATTGTGAAACTTCACCTCAACCATAACCCTCCACTTGTCTTTTTCTGCTATAACGTCAATCTCATGACTGATACATCTTCCAAGGAGTATTTGCCGTACCGAAACGGTAAATTTGTGATCTTTCAATATTTCTGCGACATAGTCCTCAAACGGGTAACCTGACGGTCCTAGTGCCATGAGCGCCTGCTTAAGGCTGTATCGTGAGTGTACATAGGGATTTGGCGCTTTTCCCAAGAATTCTATAATATGGTGATATATTTCAGCTGTCGGGATGTCTTCATAAAGCTTGTTTTTTACATGGGCAAGCACTTGGGGATGCAAATCAGCTGGAATTTTTGCCCGCTGAATCGAGTGGACTACTTTTTGTTCATCAAACGCTTCTTTTGAACCGTCTGCCTTGATTACCTGAACCATGTATTTATAATAACGGAAATTGCACTATCTTTCAAAGTGCCCTTTCACGTTTTTGAAATACGACAAAATCTCCCGTTTCATAAAGAATAACGAATGCCGGATTATAGCGAAGCCGCATTGCCATTTCTTTTTGCGCAAGGAGTGAGGGCTGCGCACCTTTATCGGTGAGGAGAAAGACAACGACATCTGCGCTGTCTACTCCTACGGGAATTGTGTACAGCCTTTGCCTATTGGAGAGATGCGCACCAATGTTGTTGCTGGCAGCGACACTGTATCTTTCCGGAATACCCGCCAGCACCTGTTTAATGTCGTGCCGGTACGGAAGCTGTTTTGTGAACATGTCCAGATTTGCGCTCTTACTTCCGGGAAGCGGGCCGTGCAGATATGCTCCCCGAATGACAAAAAAGACCAATACTCCCATCAGAAATCTCTTATCAATGAAAGGGAGGAATTTCAGGAAAAGAGAAAAGCCGTATATGCCTGCAATAAAAAGAAACGGAGTAATTGTCGCAGTGTATTGGTAATAAATCTGATGCAAATTCTGATTACTGCTGAGCATGTTGATCAAAAAATCGGGAGCTGCAAAAATAAGAAATACCGGCGCAAGAAACGGAATATAGCCAAGAGGACCGAATAATTGTTTTATGTATTCGATGCGGTCTTGTTGGAGGAGCACCTGGAGTGTCTTAACGGGAGACAAAAAAATGTTTTTTATAAGAGACGACGGGCTGTCTCCAAAATCGCTGTAATATTCAAGTGCAAAATGATTTCCACCCCGCGCTGAGGGTATCACGTGCCAAATAAGAAAATAGATCAGTACTGTTGAGAGAGCGAGTGTCACGAGTCCCTCCTTGAATCGTCTCTGCACGAAGACGATATACAAACCGAACAGTGCGGTAATTGCCCATACGTGTTCTTTTGTTATCCCGGCAAGAAGTGCGAACACACCAAACCAAACATACCGCTTCTTTACCATAAAATAAAACGTGCCGAGAAGAAATGTTGTCGCGAGAACAACAGCATGAAAATCATACAGGTTTGCTCTCTGTACGCTCGGGTTGAGAAGATATGCAATAGCAAAAACAAAAGAAACGCTATTTGACCGTAGTACGTGCTTCGCGATTGCGTAGACAAAGAAAGCTCCACACCCGACCACAAATGCCTGGATGACAAGAAGTGTTGCCGGGTATGGAAAAAGAAGATAAAAGGGCACCAAAAGCACGAGGATCACATCGGCGTGATAGACAAGCCGGGAGATTTCCTGCGTGCTGTCCGGATCGGTAAATTCAAAGAGCCTTCCCTGTGACGAGTTCCACACCGTCTGCGCCATATTTCCCAGATCAAACCGTCCCGCATAAAAATTTTCAAAACGAAGGATGCTTGCCGTACTGAAATAAAGCGAGTAAACAAGTACTGACAAAGCAAGGAGCAGCTCAAAAGGGTGTGTTCGTATTTTTCGTCCCAGCTCCGTCATCAAAGGAAACTTGAAACTACTTACGATAGTGACACTGACTATAAAAAGAAGCTCTGAAAGGATCAGAATAATTCTGGCGAAAATTGAAGCGAATCCGGCAACAGAAAATGTCGTGAATGGCGTAAGTAACAGTACGATTACCCCCTCTCGTACGCCCAGCCCGGTAGGCGTGATCACAGATACATACCCGGCAAGAAGCGAGAAAACAAAAACACCAATAAACGTATACACATAGGTGATATCAAGGGAAATAACTGCAGTGATTGCAAAAAAATAGCCTAATCCAAAAGCAACCATGGTCAATATGCTTATTCCCACTAAGGTCGCTTGCCGGTTGGATGGGAATTTTGGGAAAAAATGAGTAAGATACCGGTGTTTCAAAAAAGAAACGTGCTGAAAAAGTCTTTCCTGGAAAATATAAAGAAAAGTAAGAAGAAACATGGAAACGGTAAGCAATAAAACGCTTATTGGATTTTCAAACGATGGAATAAATTGGTGCAGGATAAACGATGCGGCAAGAAGCGAGACGACAACAGCACCGATTAAAACAAGCTGTGCCTCAACCAGTAAGGCAGTTGCAATATCTTTTTTGGGAATATTCTCCTGATTGAAAAGCACTGTTCTTCCAAGAAACGACCAGACGTTTCCCGGTATATACCTATTTACCTCAGACAATGCCCAGAGCCTTGTCGTCTTTTTCAGAGAAATCTCATGAGACAATGCCTTGAGTATTGCATGCCAAAGCACACAGCGAAGCAGATAATACGATACAAAAAAGAAAATTGCATAAACGAGTAAGGGGAGATTTGCTTCTTGTAGTAAGCGCCGTACAGTCGAAAACTCAGGAAAAATTCGGGTGAAAATGAAATACAGAGCGACAAGAGATAACGGCCAGCCAATGGCGTACTGCATAATCCGAAACATTGATGTCCGCATACGCTCATTGTACATGGTTTACCGGGTATAATGAAGGAATTACTGTGGCGTTGCCGGTGTTACCGTTGGCGTATCAGTCGCTTTCGGCTCAGAACCGTCGCCGTCATAGGTGAATGAACGGGAAAGCACTTTTTCTTCTCCGGTAACGATGCTTTTTACCCGAAGTTCAAAATTGATGTCGCCTTTTGGCAGATTATACAGCGCAATTGACTTATCATCATAATCAGACCAACGCCCTGCATTTATCCGGTAAGACCATACAGCAGCACAATATGTGCCGTCTTTTTCATAGGAAATTGAGATTTGCACGGGGTTGTCGCTGACACGCGTTGACTCTTCCGGGTAAGAAATAGATATAGGACCAATTTCTTTTTTGCACTGTTCACCGGTCGGTGACGGTTCTTTGGGGGTCGGTTCACGGTCGTTATTCGTGTCTTCTTTTGTACCGACTGATGGAATTGTGACGATAACCTGCTTTTGATCAGGTTCTTTTTTCTCCGCTTTTTCGGATCGCAGGCTCGCTACATTGAGAATAATCACCGTAATAAGAACGGGAACAGAAAGAATTGCAGTAAAAAATTCAACGTACCGTTTCTTGTCCGGGAGCGTTTGCACATGATGTAAGGCTTTTCGCACTTTTTCCATACTATAAGTTGCTTTGTGGCGAAGTGAGCATTTATTGTAGCAGATTTTGTGAAAAACTCCAAAGCGGTCTATCCTTGCTGAATAATATATACCATTCCCGCTTCATCGTCCGATACAAAAAGATTGCCCTGCCTGTCAAACACTACGTCGACAGGACGCCCTATTTTTTTGCCATCCTGCAGAAACCCGGTCAGAAAATCCTCTGCTGTTAGTATCGTATTCCCCCGTACGACCATATGGACTATCTTATACCCGGTAGGCTCGGAGCGGTTCCATGAACCATGGTATGCAACGAGCAAATCATTTTGCCAGTCTTTTGGAAACTGACTTGACGCGATAAACGCCAGACCAAGCGGTGCCGAGTGAGCCGGAATTTCAAAAATCGGCGCTTCAGTAAATAAGCAGGGATCATCCGTATAGACGTTCTTGTCAAACTCCGCATCGTGCTGTTTCTTGCCGTAACACAAAGGCCAGCCATAATCTTTCCCATCCTGGAGCATATTGATCTCATCGGGTGGTAGATTATCTCCCAGATAGTCTCTTCCCATTTCCGTGACCCAAACTGCTCCCGATTGTGGATTTAGTGCCAGAAACGGTGCGTTTCGAAGCCCTTTTGCAAAAAGCCTCGGGCTTCTTCCCTCTGCATCGGATACAATAACACCTGCAATCCACGAATGCTTCTCAAAACAGACATTACACGTTGATCCGATAGAGACATACAATTTTCCCTGCTTGTCAAAAACGAGTGATCTTGCGAAGTGATTTCCGCCTCCCGGTAGTGAAAACAGCTCTTTTTCCTCAGTTGCCTGAAGTGTCTGCTCATTCCACGTATACCGGGCGACGCGATTCACCTCTGCGACAAAGAGTTTGCCTGACCGGAATGCCAGTCCATGCGGCTTATTTTTCCCGCGTATGATAACTCTTGCTTCATCAGCAACACCGTCATTGTTACGATCAGGCAATGCCACCACTTCTCCTGATGCGGGAGTCGAGACAAGCAGGGTTCCCGAATCGGTAAAAGTGAGATCACGTGCATTTCCCAAATTTGAAGCAAACAGCCGTATCCTGAATCGCGGATTAATGCTTAGAGAAACAGTTTCGCCTCCCTTGTTTGTGCCCGTTGGGAGAATTTCCACTTTTCTCGATGGGATATAGATCGATTTATTACTGTTTTCGATATAGCGGGTGAGCCCGTAGAAAAAAGCACCCGTGAGAAGCGTCACAATAAGCAGAACAAACCCGGTACTTGCCTTCATGATCATTCGTATCTTAACGCATCAATAGGTGAAAGTCTAGAACGAAAGTATGCTAATTTGTTTGAATTCAGCCTGATACTCTGATATACCCCTCTGCCCCGCTTAGCGGGGCTCCGGTAGGTATACACCAAATATTTGCAAAATGATTGCGGAGTGGTATACAATTGCCACAGAAAACATCCCATGCGCCTGTAGCTTAACGGATAGAGCAAGTGGCTTCGGACCACTAGGTTGGGGGTTCGATTCCCTTCAGGCGCGCCGCGTACAAATCATTCAAATTTTACGTCTCAGCACTTGTTGTACTATTTATCCTAAACTTCTTCTGAGTCGCGCTGCTTCATCAATAAAATCTCCTATTGGCAACTTATCTTGCAAACGCTTGCTAATCGCATTGGTCAAAATCAGGTGCTCCTGCTCTTCATCTGTCTCGGGAGCGAGAGGAGCCTCAAGGTAATTTTCAATTATCCTGACGTCATGGAGGATTTCCTGCCAGGCAGTACTCCCTCTTGCTCTTTGCACAATTTGCTTCTTATTCAGGTACTTTCCCGACCTCAGCAGGTCTTTCTTTATGTTAAGGTAGTATTTTTCTATAACAGGAAGGTGGCCGTGTTTTTTCGCGTCCTCCAGTCCCCTCCCCATACCAATCATTTCAGGCGGAACGCCCAAAGAATAAAGCGCGGCGGTAAATCCGATTGCCCGGGGCAATTTCACCCTTCCAACACCCCGTGAATATCCAAATAGCCCTACGTGCTGGACACGTTCCCGTCTTTTTGGCAAAAAGCCCGCCACTTCATTCACAAGTGGCGCAATATGTTCAACTGATTTTCTATAATACCGCTCAAACGGGTGAATTAGCTTGCCGATCTGTTGGATATCCTTCTCGGAAATAATCACCGCTTTTCCTTTCGGAAGCAGGGATTCTAACTTCCGTATTCCTTCTTTCACATCGTCAATATCGTAATCATATCTGAAAGCACTCTGCAGGGTCGTCGTCCTGATACCTGTGTACTCTTTTGCAAAATCGCGTACGGTAAATGGCGTAAGACCACCTCTGAAGGGAAGAGAAGCGGCGCCGATCATAGGATAGAACTTTATTCCTGTTTTCTCTTCCAGTTGTTTATAGCGAGATAACGCAACCTTGATCGCCAAAACTGTCGGTACGACACCCGAATTGAGCGCCGGATCGGAGCGCGCAACATACGGCCGGATATATTTTTGCCTGAAGCCAAAGATCTTTTCGTGTTTCTGTATATACTCCTCTAAAATCTCATGCGATCGAAAGATGGTCGGGACTTGCTCAAAAAGCGGAATCATCTCTAAATTCTGCAAGAGTAACGGGTCAAAACGATAGAGATCATGTTTTAAGGAATGCATTTGTGAAAATGCTTCCTGAATAGCCAGCATTTCATCGGCCGATTCGGTCATAGGCAAAATCACTTCAAAAAGGGGCGGTGAATGCAGCTCAAGCTGCTTTGTCATCGACGCTGCCCCCATGATGCTCATAAACGCACGTCCGATGCGAAACTCCGATTCAACTTTTGGATTTGGTAGCCTGAATGTGAGAAATTTCTCTTTGCCAATCGGGCTTCTTTTGAAATAATCATAGTGTTCGCTATATAACCGTTCAAGAACAGACTCATCAACGAGTTTCCCCTCCCAGTCCCATTTGTACTCGGTCGCACCTAGTTCTGAAAATGAACGAAAACACTCATCTGATTCATACCGCGTACTGATAAATGCTTCATCAAGCCAGTATGGTTTTCTGGCATGATCGGGGTGTTGTGTGACAATAGTCGCCGGAATTTTTCTAGGCATACCGTTTGCAGAACCTCCGTATTTTTTCTGTTGCTTTTTCCAGGATCTCCATGGAGGAGGCAAAACTGAGGCGGAAATATCCGGGATAATAGAATGCTTCTCCGGGAATGACCGGGACACCTTCCTCCTCAAGTAAGCGCCGGCACCACGCCTCAGATGATGGAAACTTTTTGCCTAACATTCGCTCAACAGAGACAAATAGGTAAAATGCCCCTTCAGGCGGGGTAAACGAGAGATTCGGAATCGTTAAGAATTCTTTCACAAGATAGTTTTGGCGCCTGGTAAATTCTTTTACCATATCTTTTATTGACTGCTGGGGGCCGGTGAGCGCTGTAACGCCTGCTTTTTGACTAATAGATGTCGCATTTGACGTCGTTTGACTCTGGAGTGCATTCATTTTTGCGATGATTTCCTGAGAGCCCGCAACATACCCGAGCCTCCAGCCGGTCATCGCATATGCTTTCGAAAATCCGTTTACCGTCAGAATATGCTCCCGCATAGAGGTCAGAAGCGACGCCGGGGAAACAAATTTTGCTCCATAGGTGATTTTTTCGTATATTTCATCACTGATGATGTACAGTTTGTGTTTCTTTGCCAGTCGGACGATATTTTGCAATTCTTTTTTCGAAATAATTGCACCCGTAGGATTGGCGGGAGAATTCAGGAGAATTATTTTGGTTTTCTTGCTCAGTTTCTTCTCAACTGCTTCTGCGGTGAGCTGGAAAGGCGGCATGAGCTTGATCGTAACCGGCTTCCCCTCTGCGAGCTTGATTTGCTCAACGTACGTGCTCCACGTCGGCAAAGAAAGAATCACCTCGTCCCCTTTATCAAGTAGCACTTGAAACAGCTCATAAAGAAGAAATTTTGTTCCTGCTCCGACAATAATTTCAGACGAATCGTAGCGAATATTATTTTCTTTTCGCAGTTTTTTGCTGATCGCTTTTCGCAATTCTTCTATGCCGCCAACGAGCGTATAGTGCGTGAAGCCACTCGTTATCGCACCAATTGCAGCGTCCTGGATGTATTCGGGTGTTGCAAAATCAGGCTCACCCAAGGTGAGATTGAGGACTTCTTTCCCCTTTTTCTGAAGCATTCGGACTTTTGCATCAAATGCGAGAGTCGGCGAAAGTGACAGTTCGTCTGCACGTTTTGAAAATATTTTCTTTTTGCTCATAAAAAACGCCCTCTCAAAAGCATTTAGCTTTCGCAAGGACGATCATTTTCAAGGTTTAACTTTGTACTTTCAACTTTAAACTTTGAACTTTGTTCGTGGTGCCACCTTACTTCGTCTCGCCGAATCCCGATGTAATCGGGAGAAGGCGGACTTCTCATTCAGTGCTGTTACGGGCACTCCCGAAGGGTTCTACTCTTCCGCCTAATGGCGGGATTTCTTCCCCTGGCTCAGCTCTGTTTTGAGCTTCGACGCCTCTTTGAGTATTATACTCATGTTTAGACAAAATGCAATCAGGAATGCAGTGAGCCCGAGAGTCCCGTTCGCTTCGTTCCAGGACGTCGCTCTGCGGAGCTCCGGATTCGAGACGATTCTCTCATTGTCATGAACGAAAAATCCCGTACTAAAGCACAAGATTTTTCGTTGTGAGCCCGAGAGGATTCGAACCTCTAACCAATACCTTAAGAGGGTAGTGCTCTACCGTTGAGCTACGGGCCCGAGAATCACGTAGTATTGTAACAAAATTCACGCAGTTTTTCAGCTTACTTATATTGAGTAAAACTTAAAAGAGGATTCCTTAAATTTTTTGATTTGGGAAAACAGTTACACTAATATCAGGATACTTCGCACCGTAAGCCTGTGTATATGCAGCATTAACAAACGTCCTATCGCCAAGTGCTAGCAATATTCTGAAAAATCGATCTGCTACTTGAGTACTTTTCTAACTCGCTCGAACTTGTACCAGCTGGAAATAATTGCCGTCTACATCTTCAAAGGTTGCGATATGACCGTAGTTTTCCATATGGTACGTGTCTTGCACTTTCTTCACTCCTGCTTTATCGAGTTTTTTTACTTCCTCTTCAATGTTATCGGTTTCCAAATTAAACATGATTCTTTCTGACTCCTTGTTTTTGCCGGACACTTTCGAGTGATGCATTATATAAAGACTGCAACCTTTCATTTCAAATGCAAAACCCTTTTCTCCTTTTTCTCCAACCTCCATTTCCATGGTTCGCTTTAATCCGACTTTTTGGGAATAAAACGCACCAAGCGCTTGTGGATTTTCGCTGAAGAGCACAATACTTTCAATTCCTTGAATCATTTTTTCTTACCTCCTTCCATCTTGCACTATTATTCTTTCAAATTTGATCACATTATATCAGAAACTTGTAGAGGTTTTGAATGTCAAAAATTATCCTCCGCTCACAATTTACGGTTTTCTATGGGATTGACAGGACGGGCTGAAAGGAGTACAACTGTATTATGAAAATGGCAGGATTTTCGTGCGCTCCTTCTTTATTTCCTCTTTTCTTTTGCTTAACTCAAACGCTTTTTCAAACTTACAAAAACATTTACATCAACTTCCGGTGAAAGGAGGTCGAAGGCATAAGCCGGAGATCCCCCGAAGCTCAGAACCTCAACTGAGATATCATTAAGAGAAAATAGAGGTGCGAAACCCTCCTACGCATAAAGCTTCGGAGGGCGAAGGGGGGTGAATACTATGAATATTAAAAAAATTTTAATAGGAACAGCAGCATCAGTAGCAATGCTCGGAGCAAGTATTGTCCCGGCATTTGCAGCAAATTTTTTCCAAGGATTTGAAATAAATACGGACGGATGGTTTACTGATCCGACAAACATAACTAGGGTTGCAAGTGGTACTAATGGAGTAACATCCGCAGATGGTTCATTTCATGCCGAGGTTGATGCAGACGCATTTACCAAATGGGGTGGATATGAAAGTACCTTTCCTACAAATGGATACGTGACAAAGATTGATGTTTACCTTGATATGGGAGAGAATCCAACAATCGGCACAGATAAGAGATTCGATTTCTCTTCAGCAATTAGCACACCCGCTAACACCCATAGAAGAGATTTCATATTTAGTGTCGGTACAGATCCGCTCGTTTCAGGACAGTTTGCAATGAGCGCGAGCAATAATGCTCCGGGGTGGCCATCAAATCCGGGAAGAGACCCATTTTTCGTAAATCAGTCAGGGTGGTATACACTCCGCCATACATTCCAAGACAACGGTTCAGGTATTCTGGAAGTTGTAATGGATGTTTTGAATAGTAGTGGTACAGTCCTGCACTCATGGACTCTTTCTGACCCAACTGATGTCATCGGCTCAACAGTTGGTGGCAACAGGTACGGCTGGTTTGTTACGAGTGATTTCAGCTTTCTCGCAATTGATAATTCTGAGAAGTCTGATATTGTACCAGTCGTTGGACCGCCAGCTAATAAGGACGCATGTAAGGATGATGGGTGGAAAACATTCAATAATCCTACATTCAATAATCAAGGGGAATGTGTCAGTTACACTAATCACAATTAAGATTGTTGATTATAGATACTCTTTCACAGCAAAGCCCTCGGGACGCCGGGGGCTTTTGTTGCGGGAATGATACTTTCGATGGTATATGTGAGGGAAACTTTGTCAGTTACTCAACGGAAGATCTGTCTACGGCTAAAATTGTAGAGCGGGGTGCGTATATGGGGGTTGCCTCCTCTTCCTTCTTCACCTTCCAAATATTTGGATAGCTATTGGTAAATGCGTTGAATACCTCTCCTCCATGAGTGACGCGTAAAGCTTCAGCAAACTTAATTTGATCGGCATTTGCACCCGTCCATGAATCAAGACTTGGAGCACGCGTATCGGCCTCCATTAAGACAGCATAAAAAGCTGCGACAACGTGCTCTTGCCCAGGCGTCAATTTGACTTCTCTTGCTAGTGATCGAGCTTGAGACAGATGAACGGGCTGAAAGTCCCCGTGCCCATTTAAACCATCTATGCCTGCACGGACAAATTCATCATAATGACCTTCATTGAAAACGCCACCCGCATCATGATAATCACCGTATGACAAAGTACCTGGAAAAATTACGGTAGCAACAGGAGCTTCTTGGAGATCCAAATCAGCAGATACGAGCACTTCTCCCGGAAGTGCCGGGCCTCCTATGCCCTGGGGTAAGCCTCTGCCTTCGATACTTTCAACACTTCTGGTCAGCATATAACCGCATTATAGGCCCTCGCAAATGAAAATACAAATAAAGAAAAATTATCTACTCAATATTGAAGCAACCTGGAGTATTCCGTAAAGGAACAGCCCAATGCCTATAACAAGCAGTGCAATGCCAAGAAGCTGTGATGATTCTTTTTTGACAGATTTGCTTCCTGTATCTTCATGGTTAATAACATGATCTCCGCCTAATATCGAAAGTAAGTTCATTATATTTGCAGCCCATTTACTGCCGAATACCATAGTCACTCCGAAATAACAAATAGCGACACCAAGTGCCCCAATAAGTAGATAAATAAACACCATGGCCGCATTATACTCTTTTTATTGTTGAGCTTGCAATCTTGTGAAAATTTCCTGCATAATGGTATGCAAGGTCGATTTTCACACTACAGGTAGTTGTTCCTTGCACCAACTGATGAATTGCCTGCCCAAGCGATTATTGTTTTTTGTTGTCTTATTGGCATTTGCTGCCGTGCTTTTCCCTCGCGTTGTCAGTGCCGAAACCCGCGTACAACTTCTGACCAAGCCCTGGAAACTTTCTTCAAAAAAGGGCGGGCCGAAAGAGCAATATCAGCTTATTGACCCGAATGCGCTGAAGGGGGGAAAGACACTACGGCTTACCTATAACCTGAAAGGCGCATGCCTTCTCGGAGGAGATGCCTCAGCACTTATTTTTGACCAGCCGATCAATACAACCTGGCGGTATATTTCTCTCTCAAGGTATGGAAAAAACTGCTATAACGGGTATCAGATCGTCGATATCCCACTCAGGGATTTTGGCAAACTGGATGCATCCAAACAAGTCGGCACATTTCATACCCGGATATGGCATTCCAAAGGGTATGATATCGATATCCTCAGTGCTGAATTGCTCTCATCAACCGCACTTGTTGTCAAGGCGCAGCCGGGGCTCGGAAACATGAATACTCAGGCAAAGGCAACTCCTTCGCCAGCATCTGCTATCTTCCCAACGCTGACTACATTCCCAACACTCACGCCTTTACCCTCCTTAACGCCGACTTTCACTCCTACGTTAACGCCTACTCCTTTTCAGACGGCAACACCTTTCATAACATCGTCTCAAGCATTCCTGCAACCGACAGTCGCTCCTATGGCACAACACACGCTATCATTCCGCGGCACATGGAGCATTCAGAGCGTATCATCAATGAAGGAAACAAAGGACCGGATATGTGCACAGCGGTCAGAAGCATTCATCAATACATGGACGGCAAAAGCACAAGAACTCGGTGCAAATTACGTATCGCTTGAAACTCCATATGATAACCCTGCCTGCGGCAATGCACAGGCATATACGGCAAAGTGGATCAATGCAATACGAAAACAGGGTATACGGGTATGGCACAGGCACATGCCGCTTGCATTTGAGGGAATTTACAACGCTTCAAAGAATCCTTCAGCTGATTATCTTGCGCTTATTGCAAACTACATTAAGTCTAATCCGACATTCTTTCAAGAAGGAGATATATTTACCCCAATCCCGGAACCACAAAACGGCGGCATCAACGGCGTCAATTATTGTCCGCAAAACGTGTGTATTTTCAGAAACGCTGCTGATTTTAATGCGTGGTTACGGGCTGCGATGGATACTGCAGAAGCGTCTTTTGCGACGATTGGTCTGAGAGGTAAAATGAAGATAGGGTACTTTGGATTTGACGGATTCATTGCGTGGGGAGATAATAACCCGGACTGGGATGGCATTCTTGAGGATGCGACGGTTCTGAAGATGGGTAATATTACGATTGATCACTATCCTGAAATTGTGGGTGATACAATGAAAAATGATTTGGATGAGCTGGAACGGCGGTACCCGAATATACCCATTGTCATCGGTGAGTGGGGAACAATTAACGGCACAGATACAAAAACGCAAGTTTTACAGTCAATGAGTGCTTCAAAACGGCAGAGCGTCGTTGGATTTAACTACTGGCACTTTGGTGTTGGCGGCAACGAAGAGCTCATTACGGAACAATTCTTGGATAAGCCCCAATTTGCCGATGTCCAACGATTTTATAAAACACCGTTTCTTCAATGAATGACGAAATACCAGTAAAGAAGAACTCCAAACGGACATATGTATTTGTTCTGGTTCTTTTCTTTGCCGTATGCGTAATTGCGGTCTTTGCGTACCGTACGGTAGGAGATATTGAAGCGGCGTTGCCAAGAGAACTCCTGTCTTCCCCCATGGTACTCTCGGGAACAAAGACATTCACGAAACAAATGCAGACAATAGCTCCTCTTGGAAAAACAAACGCAAACGTTATGAGGGTCGTCTACGACTTGCAGGGTACCTGCCTCCTTCCTGAAGAAGCATCAACGATCACCCTCATTACAAAAGACAATAGCATTGGCGCGGTACATGCATTTTCTTTTGGAAAAAATTGCTATAACGGAGAACAAACAGTAACGATTCCTCTTAACACGTTTCAAGGGATCAAAAACATTACCGATGTTAAAAGCGTTCAAGCCTCAATTTGGTCACCGATTCACTATATCGTCACGATCAAAAGCATACAGCTAGATCATACAGAACACACTATTCTGGGCGCATCGACGCAAAACCAGCACAAAGTAAAAACATTCCCAAAGATTACACCGCTTCGTCCATCCCCTTATGCTGCAAAAAGCGCAGAGTAGTTTGACTTATATTAAGGCGTTTGAATATTTCCATTATTCGTCTGGCTTCCACGAGGGTCAATGAGACCGGGGGGCATGATAACATCCGGACCCCCACCGATACCCACCTCTATTCCTTCTTGCTGCTGTTGATTTTCGGATACCTCATTTGCTACCCACCCGAGAAGAAAGAAAAGCGGAATCAATAAAAACGGAACCCAAGAGATATCCCGTGTACGCCGTGCAAAGCTAAAATCGTTATCGTATTGATCCATAGTAGTATACATTTCGCATTTATCGTAATTGTTCTGTATGATGAAACAGTGTAGATCTCGTAAGATTTTCGTGAGAACGCTGTGTTTATGGAAAAAAGTCAACTCGTTCGTTGGAGTATAATGCTGCTTTTTTTGATCAGCATACTCTACCTTGGCGAAGCAGTAGCATCTATCTCACTGGGCAAGGCTCCAGACTTCACTGTTTTTTACGGCACGGCAAGAAATATCCTAAACGGCACAAATCCCTATGAAGACCCGACACTTTTTACCGGGCTTGGATATCCTATTGTAACCGGATTAGGTTATGTTCCTTTTTTACTGTTTCCTTATACAGCAGCCCAAACGCTTTTCACCGTATTGAGTATTGTTAGCATTTTCTTGAGCCTGTATGTAATCTTGAAACATCTTCAGGTAAAAAGCCTGTCGTTTGCTGTCTTATTGTTTACCCCATTCATTGTCTTTTCATTTCCAACGCAATTTACACTTGGCATGGGTCAGAGTAATTTCCTGGCGTATGCAATCCTCCTTTACTCTTTCCATCTGTTTACGCAAAAAAAATTGTACAAAGGGGGGATTCTTTTTGGCATTGCAGTAATCATCAAACCGTTATTTATCGTTCTTACGCTTTTTTTTCTTCTCAGAAAATCATGGAAGTTTCTTTTTGTTACCAGTAGCACTGTTTGCATCTTTGTTGGCATTACAATACTTTCCTATGGCATTACTATCTATATCTACTACCTTACAGAGCTCATTCCTCATTTGCTTAAGATTTCGGGAAGAGAAGTGTATTACAACCAGGGGATAACGGGATTTGTTGCACGACTCATTCCCGATCTTGCTGTGCGTAAAATGACTGCGAATATAATAAGCCTTTCTCTTCTATTCTTCTCACTCGTTTGGATGCGTATGAGAAGATTTTCCGATACTGCAGCATTTAATCTGCTTCTTGTTGTCTTAGTGCTTGTTGACAGCTTGGCTTGGCAGCACCATTTTGTCTTTCTCATCTTTCCATTCATTACGCTTAGTATGCGTTTTTGGAGACAAAAAAACTATACCTTTTTAGGTGTGCTCTTTTTCTCCTATCTCCTTATCAGCATAAACATTGAACTACCTCAAAAAATTGCATTTATTCCTTTTCTCTCACACGGATTTTATGGAGCGGTGTTGCTGCTGACACTGGCACTATTCTCACTCGGGGAGTCTGAGCCTTTCAAGAAAATGAGCCGCACGAATAACGCACGGCTCAATTATAATCGCTGAGATTATTTCGCTTTTCCTTTCAGTCCGGCAGTCAGTCCCCATACACCAACGAGCAAATGTAAAAACATGTCAGCTGGCGATTCAAGATTTGCTCCTGCAAGAAGCGTCTCGCCACCGAGATTGTAGAGTCCGACAAGCAAGGCAAATGCACCCACCAGCAGTGTAAGCCATTTATGTATCGCTGCATCCTTTACCATATAGACGGCAAGGAGTGCGACTACGCCCAAAACAGTGTGTGCAACGTTCTCTGCATTATCGAACCACCAGAACGTTCCTAATATACTTTGGGAAGCTGTTGGGCCGATTACACCGACAAAACCGAGAATGCCGAGAAGAATGAGGACAACACCACCGACGCTTAAGAAGCCTCTTGGTGTCAAGATATTTTTGAAATCCATTAAAAATCACCTCCCTTCGCCCCGCGTAGCTTTAGCGAAGTGGGGTTCCGCTCCTCAATTTATTAAATTGCCCTATGAGGCTGGGCTTCGGGAGGCAAGCCTCCTCTTCCGATGAAGATGTAGCGTTCGATGACTTTTCGGACATATACTCATCTTTGTATAACTGTCAAACTTTGTCAAGTATGGGAGGAACTGGAAGATACCGGCTCAGATTAAAAGACTTCCTATGCATGTTGCAAAGGCCATATTTGCCCAACGCACGTCTGTGATCTGCTGTTCCGTACCCTTTATTCTGAGAAAAATTGTACTGGTTGTATCTGAAGCCTAATTCATCCATACGATAATCACGAAATACCTTTGCGATAATCGATGCCGCCGCAATACTGAATGATAAAGAGTCTCCATGAATAATAGGTTTTTGCATTTGTTTTCTCATCTTCCGGATACTGAATGCATCGATCAAACAAAAATCAGGTTTTCTATCAAGCGACTGTACAACGTTGAAAAATCCATACTGTGCCGCTCTCCCGATCCCGTATCGGTTAATGTAGGAAACCGGTATTTCGTATATCGAAAAGCTGAGGGCCTCTTTTTTTATCTTACGGGCTAATTGAAAGCGCTTCTTGCTTGTAAGGAGTTTTGAATCGTTGATGCCGTAGAGCTCTTGATCTGAAAACCTGCAATCTTTGGGGAAAATAACTGCTGCAGTGACGAGGGGACCGGCAAATGCTCCCCGACCGACTTCGTCAATGCCGGCAACGTACTCTAGTCCTCGGTTCCATAAAACTACCTCCTCATCAAAAGATGGTTTCAGTTTCATTACTGTCTTCAAGAAGATGTGCGTCGACTCCCTCAATTTTGGGGATATCCGGGACAATTGCCCGCAACTCACCATAAAAGTTTGTCGTGTTCGTATCCAGTTTCTCAATCTGGGTTTCCTGTTTTTTCCAACGAAGAATCGTTGCTCTCTTTTCCGCATCGAGACCTTCTCTTAGCACTCTAATTCCATCGAAATGCGTTTGCATTCTATGTTTGAATGAGTCGCTCAGCATATAATCACGGACTCTTCCCCACTCCTCATCTGTTTGAGAGGCGGAAAGTTTCATTGCCGACACGGTTGTTATCAAAAATCGAATAAATCTACAGGTACTTATCGCATGCTCATATGACGTAACCCATACGCCTTCCCTCCTATCGAATATTTTTACGCCGTCGGGAAGGGTCTGTGAGACAATGATTGATTCAGAAGCATTTATTCGTCCGGCATCATCTTTCAGCTTGGTTAACCAGGCCTTACTCCAATTTTTCGTATTTTTTGTTTCCCATAAAATTGATCCTACGACAGTTCCTTTATAAACAATCTTCTGCCAAATATCCCCGCCCTGAACTCCTTTCGGTACGGGTGTGAATTGATCAGAAAAAAACGTTTCTTTTAATTTTGTTTCCAAGTCCAACTCAAGAACTTCCCCTTGAAGCTGTTGCGAGCTTTGTTTTGCTTTTCTCTGTGCTTCTTCAAGTGCTTTCTGCATATCAGCATTTTTCTTCTTCTCTTCAAGAAGATCCTGCTGGAATTTTTTAGCAATTTCCTCTTCAGCTAATTCTCTTGCTTTCGCCTCTCTTTTCTTTGTTTCGAATTCGCTTTGCCTAAGTTTTTCCTCAAGTTCCTTTTCGCTTTTTTTGGCAAGTTCAAGTTGTTTTACCCGCTCCTTATTCTCGTTTTCGAATTGCTCCCTGAGCTTTTTTTCACGAAGGGCCTCTTTTTCCGCGTTTTCTTTTGCAAATTCTGCGCGTAGCTTGTCACTTTCTTCCTTGCGGACTTGTTCTTGAAGCTGGTGGATAATCGCTTCAGATATTTCCAGAGTTTTTTTACAATGAGGACAAACGACGGTATTCATGTCAGATAGCATCTTATATTACGTCCACCGTCATCAGATTGCAAGAGACCAATCAAACCCTGGAGAAAAAGGAAGGAGAGCAGCAGCGTTCCGCCAACTGGCGGATTGGAATCCATTTCCAAAGCTGCGTCGAGAGGAAACCTTGGTGTCCTCTCGAAATTAGTTTTATTGACATGGATGAGTGTATTTGCTAGCATCATCCTGCCCATCGTTTCTGGGCAGTTCTCTATATGAAATCCCTGCTCAGGAATACCGCATTTTATAGCTTTGCCCTTTTCCTTCTCTCGGTCATTTTTCCCGGCTTTACCATTCAAGGAGGGCTTAAAACGTATCTGATTGCTGGCTTTACGCTTACCTTTATCGTACTTATCATAAAGCCGATCCTCAAAGTGGTGACGTTTCCGCTCAGTATTGTGACGCTTGGACTCTTCTCGGCAGTCATAAACGTCATAGTTCTCTATCTTTTAACCATCCTCATTCCATCTATAACGATACACAGCTTTACTTTCCAAGGTCTTTCTCTGGCTGGCTTCATCATTCCGAAAATTACTTTTGGCATATTCTCGGCATATTTCGTGATTGCAGTGGCGCTTTCTGGTATAATTGCTGCTCTTTCATGGTTAACGAAATGAATACGTTACAAGGAAAGCATATTGTGTGTTTAGGTGGAGGCATCGGCACGGTTAACCTGCTAAAAGGATTGAAGCACTATGGCGCAAAACTCACTGTCATTGTCTCTATGGCGGATGAGGGGGGCTCATCAGGAAGGCTAAAGCGCCTCTACAACGTCTTCCCGTCGGGGGATCTTATCTCCTGCATGGCAGCACTCACCAATGATGAAGCCTATGCGAGTCTCCTTACGTACCGTTTCCCGGGAAACCGGTATGGCAACGATAGCGCGCTTTCAGGACATAAACTCGGAAACTTACTGATGGTAGCAGCACAAAGTGTTTCTTCTTCCTATCAGGAAGCAATCGACCTTCTCCGAAAAATGACAAACACGGGGGACTTCATTTACCCTGCAACTGCTGAGCACGTCCGGCTCACTGCCCTCACCGTTGATGGGACAAAGGTTGAAGGTGAAGAGAACATCGATCTTGGAAAATATAATGGAAAATGAACGCTTGATAGGATTTATCTGACTCCGAAAGACCCGAAAGTTCCATCCGAAGTGACCTCCGCACTTGAGGCTGCAGATATCATTATCGTCGGACCCGGAGACTTATATACGACACTCCTTCCGGTCCTTATTGTCCCAAAAATAGCACAATCGTTTCTTGCTGCAAAAGCGAAAAAAATCTTTGTTGTCAATGTCGCGAACAAGCCTTTTGAGACAAAAGGATATACGGCAGTCGACTTTATCAATGCAGTTGAAAAGCATCTCGGAACCTTTCCTTTCCATACCGTTGTCACCAACAACAACTATACTGTCGAAATTCCGAAAAAGTACCACTACACGTATGTAAAACAGGCTCTCGAAGAAGAGAAAACGACGCGTAAGACACGGATTATTGCAGCGGATCTGGTAAATACTACGTTCCCTTTATATCATGACTCCGAAAAACTTGCGAAGGTGATAGCAACGGCAGTATAATACACACATGATAATCGCTATTGTACAAATCATTGTTGCAGCACTCCTGATCATTGCCATTCTTCTTCAAGCACAAGGAGGAGGTTTGTCGCCTGTCTTCGGAGGAGGCGGGGAAATGTATCGTAGCAAGCAGAGCGCTGAGAAGCTCCTCATTATCGCAACGTGTGTACTCGCAGCACTCCTTGCGGTTCTCTCAATTGCGTTACTCATTCCCCGTTCCTAGAAACATATGGTTTTTCGACGCCGGTTAATTTTTTGGCTCATCAAAGCATATATCAAGAAGTGGGGGAAAGTAATTTTCTTTTCTTTCCTGGGCGGGCTTGGTATTTTTTTTATTCTCGTTTCCTCCTCAAGTTATTTTCTCAGAATGCTTCCTTTCGATAAAAAAGAAAGTATCGGTATTGTTGGCGCATATCGAATCAACAATTTACCGTCTCTTGTTTCGCAGAAACTATCGCATGGCTTAACACGTATTGAAAAAGACGGCAGCATCAAGCCGGATATTGCATCAAGTTGGGAGATTAAAGATAACGGAAAAACGTATGTGTTTCATCTGAGGCCCGATGTACGATTCAGCGACGGGCGGTTACTCACGGCAAAACAAGTCACGTATGATTTTAAAGACGTAAAAATAGAATATCCCGATAAGCAAACGATAATTTTTCGCCTGAAAGACATGTATGCGCCTTTCCTCATTACGGTAGCCCGCCCGATTTTTCAGAGAGGGCTCAACGGGCTTGGGGACTTCCGCATTACCGACCTGAAGTTAAATGGCAATTATGTCCAATCTATGCGCCTGACGAATATCAAAAACAGGTTTTATTCGGAAACGTATTACTTTTATCCGAGTGAAGAGGCAGTAAAATATGCCTTTGCGCTTGGCGAGATTACAAAAGCAGTCGGCCTGACCGACTATCGTGTAAAGAACACATCAATTGACTCGTTCCCCAACGTCACTATAGAAAAAAAGGTAAATGATACGAAGCTCGTCGCTCTTTTTTATAATACGAGAGATAAAGTCCTATCAGACGACAAGATACGAAAATCACTCTCCTATGCGCTTCCTGATGAATTCAAGGAAGGAAGAAGAACATATCATTCCTATTCTCCAACTTCCCTCTATTATATTCCCAACCGGTATGACAAGCGCCTGGATAGAGAACACGCAAAACTCCTTCTTCAGGCAGGAGACAGCAAAACAACTATACCAGCACTGACTATTCAAACACTTCCAAAATACCGTTCGGTTGCAGAGCAGATCGTTCAGGAATGGAAAAAAGTACAAGTCACAGCAAAAATTCAAGAGGTAGACACAAAGCCTGACACCTTTCAGATCTATCTGGGAGATTTCAGCATTCCCAAAGACCCCGACCAGTACGTCCTCTGGCATTCCACGCATGAAAATAATATTACACGGCTTGATAATAAACGGATCGATAAGCTCCTTGAGGATGGGAGACGTACCGTCGATATGAATGAGAGAAGAAAAATTTATGAGGACTTTCAAAAATACCTCTCAGACGCCACGCCTGCAACCTTCCTGTACCTTCCCTACGAATACGATATTTCCCGGAACTGACTACTTATTTTCAAAAATACTTCCCTTTGAGCGAATATTCCGGTGATACGTAATTGCAAATCTATGCGCTTCGTCCCGAATCCGCATCAACAGGAGAAGCGCTGGAGAGTTTTTTGGGAGAGAAACCTCAACAAAATTTCGAATATCGAGTTTCGAAGCGCGAAACAAATCTAAATTTTGAATTTTCGAATGCTTAAAACGTTTTGTGTTTCTGTCATTAGTATTTTGATATTGTTTCGAATTTCTAGTTTCGAATTTCGGATTTGGAATTATAATCGTTTCTTCGCGTTTAGCTAATCCTATCAAGGGAATTGAAATTCCCGCTTCTCCAATCGCCTGCAGAGCACTTGTGATTTGCCCTTTTCCTCCATCGACAACGATGAGCTGTGGGAACTTCCATTCATCGTGCTTCAGGCGCCTAGTCAACACTTCGTGCATCATGGCAAAGTCATTTGGTGCATTTTCTCTTCTGATTCGAAATCTCCGGTAAAACGCAGATTCTTTCTCTCCCTGGATGAAAACAACGAGCGAACCGGTCGCATACTTGCCCTGAATGTTTGAGATATCATAACACTCTATTTTTTGAGGAAACTGGACTGGAACTCCTTTCTGTCGTAACAAATTTTGTAAGGCATACAATTCTTTTTGTCTTTGGTCTTCGCGTAAATTGGGATTTGCTTCATATTCAACGGGTCTGGTGACTCGCTGCGTAATAACACTCATCGCGTTCATTTGCTTTTGAACTTTTTGTGCGCTTTCAAAATCTTCAGATACACTCGCAGCATTACGCTCTTTTTCAAGCTCATTGAGAATCAACCGTACGTTTCCTTCGAGTACCTTTATGATCCGCCGGATATTTTTTTTGTATTCCTTTTTATCTGCAATGGTATTGTGCACCGGAGGACACGGGCAAAGACCAAGATGATTATAGAGACAGACTCGTTTCGGATGATTGAAAACAGATTGAAACGGGAAAATCCTACGCATAATGCGTAAAACCAGCTTTACAGCTCCGGCGTTTGGATACGGACCAAAATAGGCTGATGTCGGGTCGTCTACGCGTCGTGCGAGAAGTATTTTCGGGAATGCATCTTTCACCGTTATTCTGATGAGCGGGTATGACTTATTGTCTGTGAGACGGACGTTGTACTTCGGGGAATATTTCTTTATATAGAACGCTTCCAAAAGCAGGGATTCAACCTCTGTCTCAACACGTACAATTTTGACTTTTTTTGTTTGGTGGACGAGGACGCTCGTTTTTGTTCCGAGGACAGCTCCCGGTTGAAAATATGATGAAACGCGTGCCTTAAGATCCTTTGCCTTCCCCACGTAAAGGATTGCTCCGCTTTCGTTGAGAAAGCAGTACACGCCAGGCTCTGACGGCAATGATGCATACGATGATGGCAGCAATTCCAAATGTAATTCCTCCTGCAATAGTCCATTCATTTATGAGAAAAGGGGTAATGCGTATTGTCTTATGAATGGCTGTTTTGTCAAAGCTCATTGTAAAAGTTGCGCTTGTATTTGTCAAAAGCGGCTTTTTTTGAAAGGCTATGGGAATTTCAACAAAGCTGAAGGGCAAAATACTCTCAGACGTAATCAGTTGACGCTTTGGCAACAAATCCTGTGATTCGATAAGCACCTGCTGTGGGAGGGAAATCGTCTTTCCGGCGTTCCGGAGGATAATCTTCCCTTTTATCGGGAGTCCTGAAAGGTATGCATTGTCGATAATCGACTCCACCTGAATTGCAGGTGCCGCTTGTGCGTACGATGATGCAAAGGAAACATGGACATCCTTGCTGTCGGGATCATTCTCATATTTGTACCCGCTTGGGGGGATCGGCATTTCGCTACTCACCCCTTTTCGGACGAAAGTCAAATGGTCAAAGTCAAGCTGGGTAAAATAATCAGTTCCACCAGTTGAATTTCCCCATGTCGGGTCAATCATAATCCATGTTTTTTTCTCAAAATCATAATACTCCGGCCACGCATGCAGAATGTCTTTCACAAGAGAAAGAGGCCGCTGCTTCGGATTATCCGTATACGCGTATCCCTCAATCTCTCTGGATGGAATTCCGGCGGCACGTGCAATTGAGATAAATAAATCCGTAAATTCCAGACAGACAGCAGAGGTAGGCTCTTGTAGTGCTAAAAGCGCACCGGCTCTGCCTTTCTGCTCGGTAACGCGGCTAAAGTCATAGGTAAGATTTTTTACCACATACTCATAAATCGCATGAGGTGTTTTAAGTGTTTTTGCCAAAGTCTGTATTTTTGCGTCGGATACCTGCCAGTACGGCTTTTCTTTTGTGTACTCATCAATTTGTTGCTTTGTTATTTCCTCAGTTTTCGGAAAAAGAGAGATGATCGCTTTCCCTTGCACAGTGACTGTGACATTTTCTGTCGGATCAAGCCGGTATTCGGCAAGCCAATTGCCGTCTTCATCCTTTCTCATCTTGTAAGGTTTTGGGGTCATCGCTTCAAGTTGGATATCCTGGTAGTTAGTCGCCGGTGGAACGGCAATTTCTGTCCTGATGGGGAAGAGGTGTTTGTTTTTTAAATGATAGTAGAGAGTAAAGTCATATACCTGCCTCTCCCCAAATCCCATTGATATCCCGGACTCCTCCAGCTGTTCTTTATTGAACACCAGCTCCGATCCGGGATGCTGGGGTTTCATGTAGATAGGCTTTCCAAAAGACTTTGGAACCGTTACTCTTGCTGTGAAGGTTGAAAAATCGTTGTTCTTAGGGATTTTCGGAATGTTGATCTCCCAGACGCTACCGTGCTTCTTGGCTACATCAGTTGTGTCGAATTTCAGCGTGAAATCTACGGCGTTTCCTTTTCCGATTACCCGCCTGTTGAAAGGAATGTCAATCGAGTTACCGTCTTTTGTTTTGATTACCTGCGGTTTTATCACTCCAAGCGTATCGAATGCCGAAATATTCTCGATATTTTCAAAGCCCAACTGCAGCGAATAAGAACCTGCAAAATAATCATCGGTCGTATTGGTGAGCACTATTTCTGTGGTGACTGTCGTCTTCTCATTTCCAGAGATTGCATAGGTCACATCGTATTTCGTCGTGAAATATTCACTCGCGAATGCGATCCGTGGCGAATTTACAAAGAAAATGCCAACAAGCAAAAGAAGAATACAACGAAAGAAAGATCTCATATATATTACTATGTTAGGTATGTCATGCTGAATTTATTTCAGCATCTCAAATAAAGTAGATCCTGAATCAAGCCACCAACAGCAAGCCTCGCCTCGGGCGGTTTCAGCATGACATAGTGATAGTCAGTCTTTATTGTAGAACTTTTTTGAGGAATTTTCCTGTGTAAGAGCGGGGGTTTGCGGCAATCTCCTCGGGAGTACCCATCGCAACGACTTCTCCACCCTTGTCCCCACCTTCGGGGCCAAGATCTATAATATAGTCTGCATTCTTTATAACATCCAGATTATGCTCTATGACAACAACAGAATTACCGATATCAACAAGCTTCCGAAGGACGAGAAGTAACTTCTCTAAATCTGCAAAGTGAAGCCCGGTCGTCGGCTCATCAAGAAGATACAACGCATCCCTTCCCTTTTTCGACAGCTCTGTTGCGAGCTTTACGCGCTGTGCTTCTCCACCGGACAGTGTCGGAGCAGGCTGCCCGATGCCAATGTAGGATAGTCCGACATCAAAGAGGGTCTGGAGTTTATGCGAGAGGCCGGGAACAAATGAAAAAAATGTAAGCGCTTCTGCAACACTCATATCCAAAACATCGGCGATATTTTTTTCATGAAACAGCACTTCAAGTGCTTCTGCGTTATATTGCTTTCCCTGACAGATCTCACACGTGATATATACATCGGGCAAAAACTGCATTTCTATTTTTATCTGTCCTTCACCTTCACACGCTTCACACCGACCCCCTCGAACATTAAATGAGAAGCGCCCCGGGCCGTAGCCGCGAAGCTTTGCTTCTTTTGTTTTGGCAAAAATATCACGAATGTAGCTGAAGCACCCGGTATACGTCGCCGGATTGCTCCGTGGAGTCCTCCCGATAGGAGATTGATCTATCGCGAATACGTGTTTGATATACTCATGACCAATAATGGTTTTAAACTTCCCCGGCTTCTCCCTGTGAAACGGATTCTGCATCTGCATCAATGCGTGATGAAGAATGTCATTCACCAAGGTCGACTTGCCGCTTCCCGACACTCCCGTGACAACGATAAGCTTGTGAAGAGGAAATTCGACCGAGATATCCTTCAGGTTGTGTTCCGATGCCCCGATCAATTTCAGAGAGGCAATATCCGGAGCTGCCCCTGCGAGCTTGTCTGGTTTTTGAATTTTAATTTTTCTCTCACCCGATAAGTACTTTCCCGTGATTGACTCTTTCGATTTCATTATGTCTTGTATCGTTCCCTGAGCTACCACATTTCCTCCATTGAGTCCTGCACCGGGACCAAAATCAACAATAAAATCTGCAGCTTTCATCGTATCCTCATCATGCTCTACGACAACGACGGTGTTCCCCAGGTCCCGCAACTTTTTCAGTGTTTCAACGAGCTTCTCATTGTCGCGCTGATGCAATCCGATCGAAGGCTCGTCAAGCACATACAGTACTCCAGTCAGACCGCTGCCGATTTGGGAGGCAAGCCGTATTCGCTGTGCCTCTCCGCCCGCCAAAGTCGCTGCCGCCCGGTTCAACGTCAGATATTCCAATCCCACATCGATGAGAAACTGTATCCGCTGACTAACCTCCCGAAAAATAAGCTTCCCGATCTCTTTCTCCCGATCCGAGAGTACGGTGGGTAATGACGCAAAGAACAGTGAAGCGTTCTCAATTGACATCTCACAAACATCAACGATTGATTTCTTATTGATGGTGACGCTGAGCGCTTCTTTCTTCAGCCGTGCACCGTTACAATCAGGACACGTTTCATAGCGCATGAACTTCTCGATCTGGGTCCTCACGTATTGTGATTCCGACTCACTGTACCGCCTCTTCAGCTCATATGCGATACCCTGAAATGCCTCCTTTATCATTGTTCCTTTCCCCCACCGATTCTCTCCATATACTTCATATTCTTTACTCCCTGTACCGTTTAGCAAGAGTGTTTTTTTCTTCTCCTCCATCTCGCCTAATGGCTGGTTAAGCGAAATACTGTTGTCTTCACAAAACGTTTTAAAGGTACGCGAGAACCAGGTATCGTTATTTGTCAGGTTAAAGAAAGGGAGAATTCCGCCTTCATTAATGGAAAGAATGCTATTAAATACGAGTTCCCTATCGATACTGAGTACTCTTCCGATTCCGGAACAGTTTGCACAGGCACCATGCGGTGTATTAAACGAAAATATCCGGGGCTCTACCTCCCGAATTGAAATATTGCACACGGGGCATGCAAATTTCTCTGAAAATAGATGGTCTTCCATTTTTTTCGGCTTGTCGGGAATGGTGAACGCCGCGTCTTTGATGAGCGACACCATCATCTCGCCATTACCGAATTTGAGGGCATGTTCGACATCCGTCGCAATACGTGTTTTATCAGTCTCTTTTGATAAGGAAACCGTATCGATAACAAGATCAATCGTGTGCTTGTTTGTTTTGATAAGAACAATATCCTCATCCAGCGTAAAAATCTGTTTATCAATGCGAACTTTGTTATACCCCCGCTTTTTCAGCGAGTCAAATAAATCTGCATATTCCCCCTTTCTATCCTTAACGAGTGGGGCGAGAATAAAAAGCGGCAAATTCGGCTTCGTATGCTCCTTGTGGGTATTGACCATATTCAGAATCGAGCTCGTTATCTGTTCTTTTGACTGCTGCGCTATTTCACGGCCGCAGTTGGTGCAGTGTGGATGCCCCACGCGTGCGAAAAGAAGCCTGAGATAATCATAAATCTCAGTCACCGTCCCGACAGTTGAGCGGGGATTATGAGACGTGGACTTCTGGTCAATCGATATTGCAGGAGACAAACCCTCGATAAGATCGACATCCGGTTTCTTCATTGTACCTAAGAACTGCCGTGCGTAGGATGAAAGACTCTCAACATACCGGCGCTGCCCTTCCGCATAAATCGTGTCGAAAGCGAGAGATGACTTCCCGCTCCCCGACAAACCCGTCAGGACAACAAGCTTGTCTTTCGGTAACTCCAGGTTTATGTTTTTTAAATTGTGCTCTCTTGCTCCTTTAATAATTATCTTTTCCATATTACTTTGAGGTTACCTGCCCCTCGTATGCGCCCCTCGACTGCGTGGACGAAGGCCACGAGAAGAGGTAAGCAGAAGTGGGGTGCTCCCGTGCTCCTTTGATGACGATTTTTTCCATAAATTATGAGAAAAAGTGCAATCAATAATTATAGAGAAAAAGTCTGAGGATAGCAATACAACAAATTAAGTGATAAGATGTACATACTCCTTTTCTCGCACTGAAGTTCAGATAACGCCAATTGATGTCTATGCTTTGCCCGGATCATACATGACTCAGGTAGCACATAAAGCAAGGAACGAAATTTTTTTGTGAGCCGGGTGTCCCCAAGAATGGAACGCCTTTGAATCCTATTTAAGCAGAATTAACGCTTCATTTCAGCGGTACCAGATCAAATTCCTGTATATGCAAACTAATTTAAGAAGTGCTAGAGGGTACTTGCTTCCACCACAGGTTCTGGGTGAAGTCCGGATGAGTCTGTATGCCCTGCATTGAGAGCTTCTGCCTCAGCTACTAATCCATCTCGTACCTGAGACCATGTAGAACCAGGATGTGATTTAACATACAGGGCAGCTGATCCTGCCACATGTGGACTAGCCATACTTGTCCCGCTGATCGTATTATATCCGCCACTCTTCCAAGTAGAATAGATGGAAACTCCAGGAGCACCAAGATCAACAACATTACCATAGTTGCTAAAGCTGGCAAAGGTATCATCTGCTCCATAGCTGGTTGCTCCGCCCAATCCTCCTGGTTGACCATCAGAATCCGCAAGTGCCGATACAGTAATAACTGTATCATCGTAGGCAGCAGGAACAAATTTGCTTGCATCATCGGTGCTATTGCCAGCTGCTACTGCATAGATAATGCCTACGGCAGTTGATTTACAAATTGCTTTATGCAGGGCATCATTGTTCGTGTTCCCACAATTATTATCACTACTACCACCGCCACCTAAGCTCATGTTAGCAACCTTGATGTTGTAGGTCCCCGCGTTTGCTGTCACCCAATCAACCCCGCAGATAACCGTTGACCAACTTCCCGAACCTGCTGAATTAAGTACTTTGACAGCAAGTAGTTTTGCCTCAGGAGAAACTCCAACGACGCCGACGGTGTTATTAAGTGCGGCAATAGTTCCAGCAACATGGCTACCATGACCATTATCATCATTGCCTGTTCTCTTTCCTCTAATACAGCTTTTGTTTGCGACGATGTTGGCTTGTAGATCGGGATGTGTTAAATCAATGCCGGTATCAATAACTGCCACTCCGATACCTGTTCCTTTATTGGGATTTACCGGCGCATTTACCCGACTGATCCCGGCCGGAGTTGACTGCGCAAATGCCTCAACGACTCTATCCTCCGAGACAAATTGAACACGAGGGTCACCTTTTACTTTTATAAGCCTTGCTTGAGGGATTGTCGCTGAAAAACCTTTGAGGGCTGTGGTGTACACATGCTCAACAGAAAGACCGTGGGTACGTGCCATTTCATTTGCAACATCTTGGGGATTACCAACATTGTCTTTCAATACAACGATAAAGTTGTTGGGGATAACATCAGGCTTTCCTTGAGCCTTTACCTTAAGACCTGCTTGAAATAATAAAACACCCCCTAAGACGAACAGAAGCAATAGAGAAGCAATGAATACATATCTAAATCTACCACTAAACATAGTTGATATTATCACTATATGCTGTTAGAAAGTAAAAATCAAGAGGAAGCTAAAATCTGGCTCTCGCTAAGTAGGATGATTTCTCCCGGAAAATCATTGGTAGTTTAGACTATCCAGAGATCATTATGCAACAAACACAGCAGTTTCTTACCAATTCAACAATTATTTATCCTGAGTTCAAGTTCCCTTTAATGATACTAGGCCTGCACTTGAAGGATACGATCGATTCCCATGGTTTTGGCCTCCATCAGATAATAACGATCTGGGATGGAAAAATATTGTTGGAGAAATGAAACCTCATGATTTCACTCTAATTCATAGAGCTATTGGTCAGTTAGAATTAGCTTCTAGGTAAGAGAGAGCTGCCGGGATTTAGTGCCTTTCTTAAAAAATCCAGAGAATACATTTAGCGTTAACAACGAACCCATCTAGATTAACTTACCTGTCATGAAGGATAAATGCCAAAGCAAAGCCTTTAAACACAGCAACTTAATTTGCTAATATCGTTAGTAAACGATAATGCAACAATTTTAATTGCTTCTGAAAGGGTTGGGAACATTGGCAATGAGTTAATTACATCATCAATAGTATTTTTATTTTTGATAAGCACCATCGCTTCTGCTATTAGCTCTCCTGCATTTGGAGCCAAGATATGGACACCCATAATTTGCTTTGTATCAGGATGAATTGCCATTTTAATGAATCCTTCAGTTCTGTTGAGAATCAGGGCTTTTGGTACATCTTTAAAAGAAACAGTCTTGCACATGCAAGTACCAAATCTTTTCATTTGTTCCTCCTCAGTAAATCCTACTCCTGCTAGCTGAGGGTCTGTAAAAATAGTCCAAGGAACGCTGTTATAGTCAATGCTATTTTGAGCACCTTTAAGTGCATTTTCAGCAGCTAGCGTGCCTTCTCTTCCAGCTGTTGGCTCAAGACGTAGTGGAGCATTGGTTATATCTCCAACCGCATAGACATGAGCTTGTGTGGTTTGAAATTGCGGATTTACCTTGATTGCTTGTTTTTCATCGATAGCAACGCCAACTTTATCAAGTTCTAATCCTTGGGTATTGGGTGTTTTTCCAACAGCAAGCAAGATTTCATCTCCTGATACTTCCTCTGTTTTGCCATCAATACTATAAGAAACAATTTTTTTATCTCCTTCTTTTCTCGCACTTTTAACTTGGGCATTTGTTTTAATAGTTATGCCTTCATCTGTAAGTACCTCTGCTAATCTTGCAATCAATTCTTCTTCGCCCCGAAAAATAGATGATCCTCTGTGAAGTACTGTTACTTTTGTCCCAAAACGAGCATACATTTGAGCAAACTCAAGCCCAACTGCTCCTGCCCCAACAACAATAAGCTCTCTTGGTTGTTGTTTGAGCTGTAACGCTTCAATATGGGTAATAAAACCTACTTCTCTAATGTTTTCTATGGGCGGAACAGTAGCAGTAGAGCCAGCTGCGATAATAAACTTCTTGGCAGTATATTTTTGCTTGCCCCTCGAAGCTTCAGCGAAGTGGGGTCCATTCACTCCAATCTCAATTGGAGAAAGAAAGGTTGCTTTTCCTTCTATATGAGTGACATTTTCTAATTGGCGTAATACTTTCTCGTATTTTTCATCTCTCAATTTTGCTACTAAATCAATTTCATGCTGGACAAAGGTTGCAAAATCAAAATTCTTAACCTCAATATCAATTCCTGGAATTTTATGGTTTTTGGCAAGGTGCATAACCTCGCCAGCCCAAAGAAGGGTTTTTGATGGTACACAACCAACGTTCACACAGGTTCCACCTAAAGGAAGTCCCTGATTAACCATAAGGGTTTTTGCTCCAAGCTCATTTGCTTTAATCGCAGCTGCAAATGCGCCTGCTCCGCCACCAATAATGATTAAGTCATACTGATTTTCCATTTAACTTCTCCTTTTATCACTTTCTAATGGCTAAATGTTTAGTCGTTGTGAGCGTGGAGTCCCGCTATGCGGGATGTCCTGCTATTTTGAGTAACAAATCAAGGAAGTCCAGATTCGAGACAAATCTCATTAAGTCATCTACAAAAATCTCATGCAAAAGCATAAAATTTTTGTAGTGAGCCGTGGAGGATTCGAACCTCCGACCAAGAGCTTAAAAGGCTCCTGCTCTACCGCTGAGCTAACGGCCCAAGATAACAATTCACAGTTAACAATTAACCCTTAACTGTTTTGTTAGCCAAGAATCAGCTTCGAAATATTATAGCATATATAAAGTAAATCTTGACAACACGAGAATATCGTCATAGACTGGAGAAAAGCTGTCCTAATAATAAGTCCAGAGGCGTGCCCCTCCGAAGCAATGAGATATAAACTTTATTACATCTCAGTAGCTAGGGTAGATAAACCCGCCTCCGCTCAAGCTACGGCGAGGCGAAGGGGGGTGAAACTATGACATCAAATGTCGGGGAAACCCTTATTTCCTCAATCAACAGAGGGTTTCTGGCAGCCGCCACGTTTATTCCAAACTTGATCGCAGGCGTTGTCCTTCTTCTCATCGGTTTTATCGTCGCATCCTTTGTGAAACGCCTCGTTCTTGGAATAGCAAAAGCCTTAAACGTTGAAGGATTTTTGCATCGATACGGCGTGCCGGAGGCGAAAAAAGAATTTTCTTGGTCGAATATTTTGGCTGAGATTATTCGCTGGTTTGTAATCATTATTTTCCTTATTCCAACAGCCGAAGTCTGGGGAATACCACAAATTGTCACCGTACTCAATGCATTCTTGCTGTACTTGCCAAATGTTTTTGTCGCAGCAATTATCGCACTTGTCGGACTCGTCTTTGCTCGATTAGCGCATGATGTGGTCCTTGGCTCAACTCGTGGTGTTTCAGAAGACGTGTCCCAAGCAATCGCATCAATTACACGGTGGGCAATCACCGTATTTGTAATGCTTGCGGTGCTGAATCAGCTTGGCGTTGCCCAGGATCTCATTCGCATTCTCTTTACTGGGTTTGTGGCGATGATCGCTATTGCAGGAGGAATCGCATTCGGTCTTGGTGGACAAGACACAGCACGGTCACTTCTTGAAGTATTACGAAGAAAATTACGGTCGTAACATTGTTTCGAGAGTGATTTTAGGATATAATCTTTCAGTCCCGCGCAAGGCGGGGCTGATGGTATTCGCCGCGTTCGTTTCCGATGGTCGTTGCCATCGGAATCCCGCACGAATGAAATTCGTCGGGGCTAGTGGCTTATTACAATGTTTACTGCCTATATATTACAAAGTAAAAAAGATAGGAAGTACTATATAGGTAGTAC
>JACQKR010000042.1 GCA_016204425.1 Candidatus Levyibacteriota bacterium | reverse complement strand
TAGAGAAAACTAAAAGCGCCTATTTGCTTTGGTATGAATATTACCAAATTCTTCCTAAACTGCACAGGCACTCTTTAGGTCAAAGAGTTGATAACCTGTTTGTCGAAATCATAGAAGCCGTAGCTACGGCAAGCTTTCTTGATCCCACCAAAAAATTACCATATATCGTTTTTGCTATCAAAAAAACTGACTTGTTAAAAGTACTCCTCTTGATTCTTTGGGAAACAAAATCGTTAGACAGTAAAAAGTATGTTGCTTTGTCGTTGAAAATAGACGAAGTAGGTAGAATGCTCGGCGGTTGGAATGGCCAAATTGTAAAACTGTTGGAAAAACAAAACTCTCCCGCTAAAAAGCCAGGAGAGAAATAAAGAGAGTTGCGAGGAGACAACGGACAGGTTGCTGACATTCCAGTCGTTGTATAGCCAGTGGTAGTTCCAGTTCCAGGTGCCATCATCATTGCGATACAGATACAGCACGTTCCGGTTGCCGTTCGGATCCTCAAGAATTGTGTAAAGCACCTTCCATACCACCACCCCTTGAATAATCTTAGGATTGTATATAATGCGGCATCTTGGCTTAGCCTAATGCGCTAGCACTCTACACCAAGTATCTTCATTTTTTGAAGTGTCTGCATGCGCCACGCTATGCTTAACCGTGATCAAACATATTCTGGACGCATGGATACTAGATTCGGCCGCCTGAAACCGTAGTCTCAAGCAAGATTCGCCTATTACCATTTTTTACTATAGCATATTTTTTACAAAAAAAACACCCCGCCATCTGTGTGAACAGAGACGGGGCTTTGAACAAACGATTCAAAGTGCAATGGATCCAAGTGCCACAAGGGCAATGAATCTATGCACCAAGAACTGATACTTGCGAGGAGACAACGGACAGGTAGCTGACATACCAGGCGCTGAAGAGCCAGTGGTAGTACCAGTTCCAGGTGCCAACAGCATGGCGAGACAGAAACAGCACGTTCCGGTGGCCGCTCGGATCCCCAAGAATATCACCGAAAAAATCCATGTAAGTGATACCCTGTTCCTGATAGAGCCGTTCTAGGACACTTTCCTTCCCGCGGGCTTTGTAGTCCAACCACAAGCCCATGAATACGGCGGCTCCGTAGCGGATCCTGGTCTTCTCCTTTTTCAAGCGAGAGAATTTCTCCTCTCCCGTGATGTAGGAGCCGTCACGGATCTCGTCTTCAGTCAGGCAGTTGAGAAAATTGGCCTTGGAAAAATCAACCTCCTTGAGCTCTGCAGATCTCTTGTCCTGCTCATCGGTAAGAATTTTCCATTTCTTGCCGATGAACTCCTCGGGTTTGAATGGCGCGGTGGCGATAAGAAGATCGCCACAAGGCATCCTTGCTCCGGCCTTGAGAAAGGCGGTAGCATGGAAACCAGCGACCTTTGCCGCCCTGACGACATTCTCTTGGAGAAGGTCGCCACAACCATCTAGTTGACCCCAGTCGATGTTCGCTACCAACGTGGTAGCGATGGCGTGAGACTGTTCGCGAGTGATTGGCTTTGACATGGCATTGGTCCTTTCAAGATTGGTGCCATTGCTTCGCTTGTTTCTGCTGAAATTAGCAGTCATAGCCAAAAACCACCATGTTTAACTTAAGATGTTAAACAAATAGGGACTTTTGGCTATGACTGCGTTTCCTTACGAATTTAGCTGTAAATGTGCTGTTTTGATCCTATTTCAGTCTGTTTTTTATTATAGCATTTTTTAAGCAATCTTGTCAATAGAGTGCGCTGGTTCATATGATACCCTACAGTCAGGCCTTTCAAAATCATGGGTGGACGGTATAGTGGACGCCATATGACAATCTATGGCTCTATCCTTCCCGGCGCAATCAGTTTGGCCCGCTGGGCAGCGAAGACGGAAAACATTTCAGATGAGGCCAAGCGACGGTTAAAAGTGCTTGATTGGCTGCGGGCCCACCAAAACAATGTGAGTTTGGCCAGTCGGCGCTTCGGAGTTACCCGGGAAACGGTCGGCATCTGGAAAAAGAAGTTTGAAAAGTATGGCATCATCGGGTTGAACAATGGAAGCCACCGGCCGAAAACATTGCGGACGATGGTCACCAGCTGGCTGGCCAAAAGTGAAATCGTGAAACTAAGAAAGCAATATCCAGCCTGGTCAAAATACAAAATATCAAGGATTCTGGAACGAGATAAAAACATTATCGTATCGGCAAGTACCGTAGGAAGGGTATTGAAAAAGAAAGGTCTCATTAACCCGAAAAAATCAAAGAAACGAAGCAAGGCAGCTAAACATCCCAGAAAACGTTTCCCCAAGGGATTCAAGGTGCATTGCGAGGGCGATATGGTGCAAATTGATACGAAACACGTTACGTTGATTGGCGGGATTAAAATCTACCAATTTACGGCGATTGACGTACTGAGCAAGCGGCGAGTTCTAAAATATTACCCTTCACTGGCTTCGGCCAACGGAGCCACGTTTTTGAGACACTGTATCGCCAGATTCCCGTTTGTGGTCAAGAATATTCAGACAGACAATGGGCCTGAATTCTTGAAACACTTTGACGCTTTGTGTGAAGAATTGCAGCTGCCCCACTACTTCATTTATCCACGAAAACCGAAAGAAAACAGTTACGTTGAGAATTCCCACGGGTCGGATGAAAACGAATTCTATCTGCAAGGAAATGTGGGATGTAGCATTGAAGCCATGCAAGAAAAACTGGCTGAATGGGAGCATACCTGGAACTACATCCGCCCACACGAAGCACTGGATTACCTGACACCGGACGAATATTCAAACAAGTACAAAGTCGAAATATTACCAACAAAAAACGTAATCATTTTACAAGCCTAGGGTGTCGGATATCTATCTGAACCTGGACAGTAAATATAAAGTAAATGTAAATTTTTACTAAAAAAGTATTTATATTTATTCAATAACCTTGCTGTGCTTATTTTTCCATTCTGATATTTTTTTATGATCGCCAGAAAGTAAAACCTTGGGAACTCGCCACTCTTTAGTAC
>JACQKR010000041.1 GCA_016204425.1 Candidatus Levyibacteriota bacterium | reverse complement strand
CATATTTTGTTTATAAAAGAAAAAACAAATAATGCATCTGGCAATAGTGGAATGCTATTATAACTCTGTATCACTTTTTTACTCTTATCGAGTTGCTGAGGCCCAATAACTCCTACGCTTGAATCATTTCTTATTCTATTAAATAGTTCTAAAATAGCATATTTTTGAAAGATAGTGTCCGGGTTCATTAAAAGGAGATATTCGCCTCTAGCTACTTTTGCTCCCTGATTCATTGCTTTCCCATAACCAAAATTCTGCTTGTTTCTAATAATCTTGACTTCAGAACGTTTCTTAAATTTAGGAACACCTTTATCTGAAGCGTTGTCTACTATAATAACCTCATATGGAATTTTTTCAATTGCCAAATCAAGTGAATTTATTGAGTCTAAAATTTCTCGTGGTGTATTGAAATACACATATATAATAGTAATGTGTGGATTCATTGCAAAAATTTACGCGTTATACATTTTATAGGTGAATTCTAGCAGATAGAACGTATGAAGAGAATAATATCATCGTTAAAAATGTTTTTCCGAATAATAAATGATTTATTAGCTAATGGTGTTCATTGGATAATTATATTTAGTTTTTTGCTAATAATTTTTGGATTAAGTAGATTATAAAAAACTTCCTTTTTGCTTAACTGGTAGTGTGTCAATTTGAAAAGAAATCTTGTATTACCGCTACGATGGTTTAGGCAACTGGTCGAGCTTAGAAAGCCAAGAAGTTGCTCTATTTTGAAACTTTCTTCACAGCCGTCCCCTTTGCACCTTTTTTTGTTTTCTCTGATGATGAGGCTGAGGGCGAAGGAGATGGAGAGGATGAGGGAGACGCGGAAGGCGAGACAGATGCTGAAGAACTAGCCTCTTGCTTCGATGAAGCCGGTGGAGATAGGTGTGATAAGTAATCCTTAATATCATCTTCTGCCTTTTTATTTAATCGATCTATTCCCTGCGTGTAAGCTTTGTAAAATCTATCTAAATCCTTCACTATATTTTTACCATTTGGTATCGGTAATAACATAGTAAATGTTCCCACCGGCGGACCAATAACACACATATCGGTTTCTTTGCCAACCCCAGGAGAAGCTTCGGACTTTTTTTTAGCTTGATGTATTGTTAGTAAAGCCTTTGATTCTGAATCAAACCTTGAATATGCTGAGAGCATAAAATGCGATATAGCGTGATTGCCACCTATTCCAATAGAGGCAAAGCCTAACTTGTCATTACAGCTAATGTCACCGTTTGTTACTACGTATATATGTGGACCAGAATCATCAATTCCTGTGATTATTGTCTCAACCCCTCGATCCCGCATATAGTCGATATCAAATCGATTAATATTTCTGGTAATCATGTCAACAAATCCTGCACTCATATCTTTTTGTTTGGAGATAAATGAGTCGAAGCTTAAATTAAATTGAGACAGAATACGTTTTTCTATTAGTTTTTTTCTTAATTCATAAAAACATTTGCTATATATTTCAGCCACATCTGAAACGTTAAGCCATTTAGATGGATCCTCCTTTATTTTTTCTCTGACAATTTTACCTGCTTCCTGAAAGACTTGCATCTGAATATTTTGGTCTCCTGCCGTCATTACAGCAATCGAGTTGGTTATAGAAAGAATTTTTGGGGTTGGCGGCTCAAACGTCATGTCTCCATAGCCACCAGTAAGCATTCTATCTGAGGCTCCTAAAATAGCGTTATTGTTATATATTGCTGCAATACAAACGGTCACAGAAATTCTCTTTCTTTTTAACGACTGCATTATACCACTATGTTTATTTACGTGCTTAATCTTATAACTGTTAAAACATCTATTATACAAACTGATCATTACCCCATTACCCGTAAACTAATTAACTTGTATTTTTAATTATCTCATAGTATAATAACTTATGACGATAAAAAGAGGATAAAGTTGTGTTGAGTGCTATAATAGTCTTTACATTGACACGTAGAATTCATGCGGTGAAATTTTCTACTACAGCGAATGACGCATACATATGAAAAAATTATACTTTGCAATTTTATTTATATTATTCTTGACTATATCTACGGAGACTGTACAAGCTCACCCTGGTAGAACAGATGCTAATGGTGGGCATACCTGCAGAACAAATTGTCCAAGCTGGGGACTAGGATATGGCGAGTATCATTATCACAATGGCGGAAGTTCGGGTGGTTCTTCTGGAGGTTCTACTGCAAATACAGCGCCAGTTCAAACCTATACTGCTCCGGTAGTACAACAACCGACATTTACTCCTTTGCCAACGAGCAAGCCCACAGCTACACCTACCCCTTACATCGAGACGGACATGGACAAAAAGAAAATTTTTAAAGTCACAAATGTTGTAGATGGAGATACAGTAAAAGTTTCTATAAGAGGAAAAATAGAGACAGTGCGTCTTCTTGCAATCGATACACCTGAAACAGTTGATCCTAGAAAGTCTGTTCAATGCTTTGGAAAAGAGGCAACAAATAAAATGAAATCAGCAGTTATGGATAGGTTTGTAAAACTTGTTGATGATCGTTCGCAAGGGAATAGAGATAAGTATGGCAGATTGCTTCGTTATGTGTACCTTGAGAATGGTACATTTGTTAATCGGGAAATGGTAGCACAAGGCTATGCGTTTTCTTATAAGCAATATCCAACGAAATTCCTTGAGGAATTCAACAAGCTGGAAAAGCAGGCAAGAGAGAAAAATCTTGGGCTTTGGAATAAATGCCAGTAAAAACCCTTCTATAAAACGGAGTGGGAAAAGTTGGAATTCTTCCCTAACTCCCTAGCCAAAAGAGCACTTCGCCATTTCCACACGCAAAATCTGCCGTTGCAGGCTTTCCACTAGCAATTAACAATGTTTCGACGTGATCAAGCTCACAGTCCGGTTCGTGTAAACGATCTAAATCTCTTTTTATTTGTTCTTCAGTTCCTTGATAAATAACTATCGGTACTACGTTTGCCTTAGTAGGATAGAACGGAATGAAGACACGACTAATATCTCCATGATCAGGAAGAACGAGAGGCTCTCCGGTCTCAAGAGTTTTATTGACAGTAATGTATGCCTCTTCTCCTCCTTTAAACACAACAGGATTTTTTATCTCAACATTAACTGGCATATTAACCTATAGTTAATTATAGTACTGATTGCGACTTTTTGCAATAAATATCACTGCTTGTTCCCCCCGAAGATGAGGTCTGTTCCGGTATCGGCAACGCCTATGCCCACATGCGTCCATTGCGGATTGAGCTGGTTGTTATTATGTGGTGCATCACCTGCATAGATCCACTCGATGAGGTGCACGCCGTATACTCTATACCCGAAACTTGAGTTCTCACCGATAGAATTAAAACCGAGCTTATGGAATCCGTCCTGATTGTTGAGATAATCCTGGAATCCTGCATGCCCGTCAGTACTTTTGATCGATGCGAAAACTCCTGAGCGGGACTGGGCATATCCGGCAAGCTTATCGTCCCAAGCCAATCCCCCTCTTCCATTCTTCTGCCGAAATGCATTGAGCGCTTCATAGATCTCAGAAGGCGTCGCCATCCGGTCATCCATACCGACTCGCATTGTCCACGTATGCTCATCTACTTGCTTCGCAACTCCCCACTCGCTGGATCCCGCTTGCTGAGGGATCGGTGTAGGAGTAAGAGCGCGGACGACTCGGTATGCTTTCACTTCCCCGCCGAGGAATACTTCTTTTTCCTGGGGCTTCTCCTGAACATACGTTTTTACTGCGAGGACTTTTTGCGGATGAAAGATCCGTCCCTGAACGACGCTTTTTTGCAGAAGAGGGATCTGTCCTGATAGATACGAACAGAAAACTGCAACAGAAATAAGAATAAGCTTGATGGTATAAGTCGTTGAGTGAGGCAGTGGCATCTACCATTTTATAGCATAAAAATCACAATGCCTCAACTGCCCAACTCTGTTAATACTTTAAGTATTCGCCTTCTATGTCGTGCGCCAAAACCTAAATCAGTAAGAGATTCATCTGTCAAATTTTTTATAGTTTCTGGTGTTATGTGGCAATCCGTTAGCCTTCTAGCGATATCTGGAGTAAGACCAACTATTTCTAACGCTGCTCTATTTGTCTTTCTTCGCTCAACCTCTGCGAGTTTGTTTAGCCGCTCTTTTTCTACAGGATCCTCGTAGATGACTCTGTCCGAGGGTAAATGTGAAGCCAACTCTGGAGACAAGATAACATGCTCTCCCTGTTCTCCCAATCGGAAAAATAAGATATTCGAATGATATGACTGTGTTCTACTGTTGGGAAGATGGGCCGCTAATTGTGTAACTGAATCAAAGGGTCTTTTTGGCGCCTCCAAAGAACTTGCTTCACTTGAAGCATCTTCGCCAGCTGAATCAGGAACTTTGATTTGAGTCCGTGCAAATATTTCAGTCATAATCGAATAATATTATTTGTTGAAGCAATATTTGAGAATACCTTCAAAAATTAGCCTTATAAGCTATAAATATATCATACTATGGGACATTTGTAAAGAGGTTTTTAGCTTCGTGTGGACCCTAGAAGTCTCGAACTTCTGACCTTTGCAATGTGAATGCAACGCTCTACCAACTGAGCTAAGGGTCCAAATTCCAATAATCTTATCAGAATCTCCCACTGTTGACAAATATGCGTGAATCCCGAATAATTAGTGGATGGAAATAGCTTTGGATATTTTGAAGAAGATTTATGGATTTTTTGTCGACACGATCCAAACAATTCTTCTGGCAGCATCCATATTCCTCGTCATCTATGTATTCTTGTTCCGGCCTTTTGAGGTAAGCGGGGATTCGATGTTTCCAACGTTTAAAAATAAAGAATATATCCTCACCAATCTCATCGGACTTCGCCTCGAACCACCGAAAAAGGGGGATGTTATCGTGTTTCGTTCGCCAACTGATCGCGACAAAGACTTTATCAAGCGCGTCATTGGCACCCCGGGTGACACAGTGAGGCTGCAGGAGGGATACGTATTTGTCAATGGACGACAACTCGATGAAAGTGAATATTTGTCATCAGACGTGAGGACATTTGGCGGCTCATTCATGCGGGAAGGTGAGGACGTGTTCGTCCCTGCCGGCAAATATATCGTTATGGGAGACAATAGACCGTACAGTTCTGACTCCCGTGAATGGGGACCCTTGAAAAGAGAAGATATTATCGGAAAATCATTTTACGTGTACTGGCCGCTAACGAACATGAGAGCAGTTATCAATCCATTTGGGGAGAGCAAAAAATAAGCTTAATTAGCGGTATCTGCTGTTTTGACAGTAGGAGCATCAACAGGGGCTTCCTCATTCGTCAACATCTTGTATATATCTTTAATTTTCTGTGTTGTCAAACTCACATCGCCTTTAATAACAATTGACATTCGCGCCAGCTTGCTTGTTTGTATGATCCTTACGTCGTCATACGAATATTTATCCTTAATATCCTTCGCCATTGCATCCTGTTCCGGCACCCATAATCGTTCTTTCTGCTGAGTAGGTTCTTTCTTTTGCACGTCCCCTTTAATTTGCCGTGCGATTTCCTCTGTTTGTCTAACGGTACTATTGTCCCGAAGGATTTTCTTGAATACCTCAAGCATAAGCTTTGGATCACCAAGCGATATCAAAGGACGCACATGCCCTTCAGAAATGACCCCTGCGACAAGTGCATCTTTAATCGCATCGGGTAATGTCAAAAGGCGGATCGTGTTGGAGACTGTTGGCGCACTTTTCCCAACCCTTTTTGCAACTTCGTTTGTGCCCAGACCGAATTCATCGATCAGTCGCTTATATGCCAAGGCGCGCTCAATCGGATTGAGGTCTTCCCGCTGAACATTCTCAACAATTGACATTTCCAGCATACCTTGCGGCGTTGTCTCTTTGACGACGACAGGTACATGAGAAAGGCCAAGAATCTTTGCTGCACGCCAGCGCCTCTCCCCGGCGATGATTTGATACCCGGCGGGTGTTTTTGCAACGACAATAGGCTCGAGGATTCCTTGTTCACGGATTGACTCAACGAGATCAGTAAGCGACTCCTGAAGAATCACTCCACGAGGCTGCAAAGGATTTGATTGAAGTTGATTTGTTTCCAGCTCGAAAATTCGTTCTTCTTTTTTATCCATTTACTACCTCAACTACTTTTTTCCCGCGCGATTGCTTAAATGCGACAGTTCCATCAACGACAGCGTAAATTGTATAATCTTTCCCCATGGAAACACCAACTCCCGGATGAAACTTCGTTCCCTTCTGGCGAATGATAATATTTCCGTTGATGGCTTTTTGTCCGCCATAGAGCTTCACACCAAGCCGTTTGGCCCGTGAGTCTCTATTTCCTTTTACCGATCCTTGTGCTTTTGTATGTGCCATAGTAGTCTTGTGAAAACCGCGTCGGACGCGGGTGCGCCCGCGTTTGACGCGGTGAAAACACGACTATCATAGAAAAACTTTTCACAACTGTCAAGTCCCGAATTATCCGGTGGTCAATCCCGATCAAATCGGGATCAAGCAGTCTTTTTCGTCGTGCGTTTCTTTACCGGTACAGCTTTTTCTGCCTGCCTCGCCCGCCTAGCCACGGCGAGGCTGGCCGATGGGCGGGTTGACTGTTTTTCTGATGCTGCAGCTGCCTTTTTCGCGCCTACAGTACCAATAGTCTCGATTTGCACCGTGCTTAATGCCTGCCTATGTCCATGGACCCTTCTGTACCGTACTTTCGCTTTATATTTTGATACCCGGATTTTCTCACCCCGCACATTGTCAAGTACTTTTCCTGAGACAGTCATATTCGCAACGAGTGGATTACCGACTTTCACTGTACCATCAGCCGTATAGAGAAGTACTTCAGAGAACGTTACCGATTCATTTGGCTTTACACTCAATCTTTCGACTGTAATAATGTCCCCTTCGTTCACTTTATACTGCTTCCCGCCGGTCCGTATGATAGCGTATTTCATAATTGGGTAATTATACCAGAAGCTTCAGCGTATTTCCAGCACTCTCCGCTCTTTGAAGGCAGTGCTGATTGAGGAAAGAATGCCAAGAAAAATAAAATTGGAAAGCAGGGAGCTTCCGCCGAAAGAAACGAACGGAAGCGTGACGCCGACAATAGGCAACAGCCCCAGATTCATACCGACATTGATGAAAAAATGAATGATCAGAAAACAAAACGCACATACGGCAAAGAGCTTCCCAAATTCATCAGTCGCATGTTGATAGATCGAAAATATTTTATAAAACAGAATAACAAACAGAAGGAGCACCATAAATGATCCGACAAAACCTAACCCTTCCGAAAGGGTGGCAAAAATAAAATCTGTATGCCGTTCCGGCAGAAAACGCAGTCCCGACTGCGTACTTTCCCCAAGCCCTTTCCCAAGAAACATTCCGGATCCAACGGCAATCACTGCCTGAATAACGTTATACGATGTTCCGAGAGGATCGTTTGTCGGATGAATAAAGGTAAGTAAACGCTGCTTTTGATAATCATGCAGCAACGTCCATAAGAAAGGGGACATGATAAGAAAGGGAATAGTACAATAAACAAACCAACTGATCGGAAAGCCGAACACCATAAGCGTCATGAGTGCAACGCCGATATAAATGAGTGCATTCCCTAAGTCGGGCTGCAAGGCGATAGCAATCACAATTGGCACTAGAAAAATGATAATTTTCAGAAAAAGCTTGAATGACCGGGCTTCTGTATTCGTCAGAAATCCAGCAAACGACAATGCTAACACAGGTTTCAATATTTCTGAGAACTGAATGCTTATCCCGAATACGGTAACCCACCGGACAGCACCCCTGCTTTCAAATCCGATGAACAACACGATAAGCAGCAACAGTACGGAAAAAATATAGAGCGGGACCGCAAAGGCTTGAAGTGTTTTGTAGTTCATTTGAGAGATGAAGAAAAAAAGCACTAAGGAAATTAATAAAAATACCAATTGATTACGGAAAAATAACGGATTGACAGAAAGCAACGTCACAAGACCGAATACGACGAGAATGATTACCGGGATGAGCAAGCTCCAGTCAATCTGTAGGGCATGGCTTCGCATCATACTTTTGTTACCTGGAGAGTATCGCCTTTTGAGAGCGTTCTGATAAGTGCCTGTTTTTTAATATATTCCGTGAATGCCTCCGGCCAGGAGGATAGTTGAGCATCGATCTGCTCTGAGACACTGGTTCCCATCTTCTTTCGTTCCTCCTGGATTGATCGAATGATCTCTCTGGCCAACCCTTCTTCTTTCAAACCCTGTGTAATTGTCGTGTCCAGCTCTTTTAATGAAAGCTGCTCACCAGAAGAAACGGTAACGTCTTTTATATTCACCTCTTCTGCAATTAAACGTTTTATATCTCCTGAAATTGCAACTGGAGAAATGATTGATAAAGATTGCAGCGGTTGCTTTACTTTTATTTGTAGTTCTTTTCTTTTTGCATGTACCAGCTCGACAATCTCCCTTGCTGCATACATCTCTTTTTCCAACTCATCATCTATGAGAGACTTATCAAACGTTGGCCAATCTGTCAAATGTACAGATTCTTCATCTGTTAAATTCCGATAGACAGCTTCTGCGAAAAACGGAATTATCGGAGCCAGAAGTTTCGTCATCGTCACAAGAACTTCGTAGCTTGTCTCATAAAACGACTGCTTATCTTCCTTATCATCAGCTGTTTGACCGACTCTATCCCTACTTCGCCTGATGTACCATGTTGAAAATTCATCGACAAATTTTTGTACTTTTGCGATTGCATTTACCGTATCAAAATTCTCAAGATCATCCGTTACTCCCTTAATAAGCTTATGTAGTAAAGAAAGAATCCACTGATCTAATATATTTTTCGATTTTTGCTTTGCATTTCTTGTTTGCGGACTCCATGAATCGACATTCACATACGTCAGAAAAAAATTATACACATTCCAGAGAATAAGCATCATCCCTCTGACTTGATTCCTGTAATGCTCTTCAGAAATGAGGATATCTTCCCCGTGCATAATCGGTGAACCCATAAGGTAGAGGCGAAGTGCATCACCTCCATATTTTTGCAAAAGTTCTTTTGGATCGGGATAGTTGCCGTAATTCTTGCTCATCTTCCTCCCATCTGTTCCCAAAATTACACCGGTGACCGCAACATTTTTGAAGCCTTGAGATTTATATAATGCCCCTGCTATCACATGGACAACATAAAACCACGCCCGTATTTGTCCCGTATATTCGACGATAAAATCAGGAGGAAAAAACTCTTCAAGCTTCGCGTTACTGAAAGGAAAATGTCGTTCTGCAAACGATGCACTTCCCGCTTCAATCCAACTATCAAGAACTTCAGGAACCCTGTGAGCTTTTTTGCCACACTTTTTACACGTAACGATAACCTCATCTATATCCGGTTTATGCAAGTCCGTTATCTTTTGTCCCGAGGCTTCTTCAAGCTCAGCTATTGATCCCGGAACAAATCGTTCTCCACACCTTCGGCACTCCCAAACGGGAACAGGAGATCCCCAATAACGGGAACGGGATATATTCCAATCAGGAGCGTTTTCAAGACTTTTGAGAAATCTGCCATATTTAAAATGTTTTGGAAACCAATTGACGGCTTCATTCGTCTCTTTCAAAAGAGGTTTTAATTTCTGTATATTCACATACCATGCGTCCTGCGGACCATAGTAAAGCCGTGTGTGACATCGCCAGCAAAGCGGCACGTTGTGCGGAAGCATCTCGTCTTTGTAGATACGTCCTCGTTTTGCAAGATCATCATTAACAAATTTATTTGCCTTTAGATAGTACATTCCCCCGAATAACGGCACATCTTCTTTTATCGTCCCTTCATCATCCAAATGCATCTCGATATGAATACCCTGCTCTTGCATGGCTTTCAGATCCTCCTCACCATAGGCAGCAATCGTCACCACACCGGTCCCTTCCTCAGCTGTCACAAAATCACCACCTATTACGATAAATGCTTTCTTATCTTTCCCAATCTTCGATCGGTAATAATCGTAATGTGGAACAAACTCTTTGCCTATGAGTTTTTCACCTAAGAATTCATCAACAATTTCATACTCATCCCATGTTTTTTTGTCATGCCGAACTCGCTTCGGCATCTCGTCAGATCCTGAATCAAGCTGAAAGTCCTGCGGCACAACGTGCGGCATGGGTTCAGGATGACTTTCTTTATTTAATATCTTTAAAGTAGACTTTGCCAAAATGTAGAATTCCGCATCTTTTTTCACCTTCACGTAAGTCAGTTTTGGATTCACTGCAAGTGCGGGAGTGACGATTTTGTTCCAGGGCGTTGTTGACCACGCCAGGATAAATGTATCCTTTTCGTCTTTTAGCGGATATTTGTATATCGTTGCAGCATCTTGCACTTCTTTGTAGTTATCAGCATCCATCGCTACTTCAAAATTGGAGATTGGCGTTGCGCAATGCGGACAATAGAGTGAGACACGAAGTCCTTTGTAAATATATCCTTTGTCATACATTTGCTTAAAAACCCACATCACTGTCTCCATGTATGATCGATCCATGGTTTTGTAGGCGTCTCTAAAATCAACCCAGCGGCCGATGTGATCGATATACCATTCCCACTCACTTGAGACTTCCGAGACATAGAGCTTGCATTCTTCAATAAATTTCTTCACTCCGACTTTTTCCTCAATCTCCCGCTTTGACTTCAACCCTAACTTTGTCTCGACCTTGTTTTCAGCAGGTAATCCATGACAGTCCCAACCCCAGACACGGCGTACCCTATATCCCTGCATTGTTTTAAACCTGGGGAAAAGGTCTTTGGGCAGACTCGCAAGGAGTGTTCCGTAATGTGGCATGCCGGTAATAAATGGCGGTCCGTCAAGAAACGTCCATTTTTTATTTTCCGGACGTGAAGTTACAGACTTCTCAAAAATCTTATTCTTTTTCCAATACGTGAGGATTTCTTCCTCGAGTTTTGGAAACTCTACCTTTGGCGAAACAGGCTTAAACATATGCAACAATTATAGATAAAGCACAGATACTATTCAAGGATTCAGGGATTTAGACGTGAATACCTTTTTTTCGAGGGGCCTCCTTGATTACATTCCCTATCAGTTCTTTATGGACTGTTAATGATTCTTCAACGGATTGGAGAAGACGGTCTATCCCAATGCCTTTTTTTACAGAAATAAATTGAGGTTGGTATTCATCATATTCCTTTTGAATACCCTCTTTATCGATGTGGTCAGCCGCATCGATTTTGTTAAAGACATACAACCGCTGTTTCTTTTCAAGTCGTAAGCTCCAAAGAATTTCTTCAACGACATCTATTTTTTGCTGCATATCCGCATCTGTTACATCGATAACAAATAAAAGAAGGTCTGCATGAATTGACTCCATAAGCGTTGACCGGAATGCATCGATAAGGCTTGTCGGGAGATTTCTGATAAAACCGATCGTATCGGTCAGCAAAATTTCTTTCTTTGTCCGGGGTAAAAACAGTTTACCAACGCTGCTATCCAATGTTACAAAAAGGGCGTTTTGCACACTATTCTTCTTTCCGGTCAGTGTATTAAACAATGATGTTTTTCCGGCATTTGTATACCCTATGATAGAGACTGTCTGTAGGCCTTTTTTCGACCTTTGCTCCAACTGATGCTCACGATCAACCGCATGTCTCTGTAATTTTTCGTTCACTTTTTTTATTTGCGTTCTCCAATGCCGCTTCATCAGCTCAGTATTCGTTTCACCAATTCCTAACGTCCCGATTCCTCCTCCTTGCCGGGATAACACATACCCCATGCCATAAATTCTCGGACCCATATGCCGCATTGCTGCCAGCTCTATCTGCAATTTTGCCTCAGCAGTATGTGCGTGCTCTGCAAATATCTCAAGAATTAAATCTACCCTATCCCACACCTGGATACGGGGATGATGCTCTTCAAGCTGTTTTTTTATTTCATAAATATGTGCGGGCCGGACAATGGCGTTGAGAACGACAATATCTACCTGCAGCTCTGAAACAAGAGAAGCAATTTCTTGCACCTTCCCCCATCCTATGAACATGCCTCTTGCATGCACTTCACGGCGTTGTATGACAAATTCCTTTATCTTGCCACCATATGTATCAATCAGCTCTTTCGTTTCTTTCAGGTCTTTAAATGCGTCTTCATCACTGACTCTCTGCGGTATGATGCTCACGACGAGAAAATTTTTTGACCGGCGTATTTCTTCCATGCTGGTAGTATACGCAAATAGTCACAGTATGTATACTCCTCTGAAATCAAAATGCAATGTATACCTTCGGCCCAACGTAGCCCCGCTAAGCGGGGCGGAGTGGTATATAGATGAAAACTCGCAACATATCATTGTAAATACATGGTATACTTGTCCCTCATGGACAAACAGGAAGAGTTAAAAATTGAAGATTTGAAAGTTGGAAACGGACCTGCTGTCAAAGAGGGGGACACCGTAGTTATGGACTATACGGGGTATCTGGAGGACGGGACAAAGTTTGATTCGTCCCATGATCACGGACAACCATTTGAAGTCAAAATAGGCGTCGGTTATGTCATAAAAGGCTGGGACATGGGTGTCCCCGGTATGAAAGTAGGCGGAAAGCGGAAACTGACTATCCCGTATCAGCTCGGATATGGCAAATACGGTATGGAACCAGATATTCCGGGATTCGCAACGCTCATCTTTGAAGTCGAACTCCTCAAAATCCTCTAGATTTTTCAAGCGCAATCAGATCAAACAGCAAATGAGGTTTCTATCTTGGACCGGCAGTGCTGAAAAAGATTTTTCGAGAGCATATCTAAGGAAAGCAAATCAACTTCCCGCATTGAAAAAAATTGTAATTCTCTTCCCTCGGGACGCACGAGTTGATTGACATCTTTATCGGTCAATTCAGCATGGTAGAAATCTTTTTTTACAAAACTATCAAACACTGACAACAATAATTTTACAGAGGGGAGAATAATGCTCGTTTCTTTTTCTACCATTCTCATGATGGTATTTTCATTGCCATTTACTTTTTCAAAGAAAGTCCAGTTATTTTTAGATGCAATAGTCGGATTGTCTTCTTGACGATTGAGAAGAATTTTTCTTTTATAAGTCAATACTAATATGGAGATTCGGGTAATGTTGATGATTCTAGTATAGCACCCGTTCCTCTATATAGCTATCTTCAATTCCAACTATGAGCATGAAAAGAGCTATATGTCTATATTCATTGAAACCTGTTTTGTCTTTTTTAATCCGCACTTTTCATAGAATGACACATATTCCGCTTCTATTCCGAGTGGAATATAACTCACGCCGGCAGAGCGTAACTTTTTAATAATATTTTCCATCAATTTTTTCCCTAATCCTTTTCTTCTTTGATCCTTTCTCACAACGAGTTTCTGGATATATCCCCGTCTTCCATCAAATGATCCCAGTGCGCTTCCAATGATCTCCCCATCTTCCTCTGCGAGAATACTCAACCCGGGATTTTTCTCCAAAAATAATTTGAATCGCTCTTGACTATCATGCTCGTTCACAAAGTAATTCTCTTTCCAGAACGGAACAAGCATGTCGTAATCTTCAAATGTAATTTCTCTAATCGTCATGTCAGCAACTTCTCCATTAAATAAACTGTATGCGTTTTTCCATCACCAAATAACAAGCTGTGTTCACTAACTTTTGCAAACCCTAAAGCTTTATACAAATGAAGCGCTGCTAGCTGGTCAATGTTCACACATGTTTTTACTTTTTGTAATTGAGCATTTTGCAACTCTTCAAAAAGACTTGTAGTAAGAAGTTTTGCTACCCCTTTTCTTCTCGCGTCTTTCGCAACAAACATTGCCACCATATTCGCTTCTTTATTTTTACTATCATCTGGCGTTTGATAGGCACCAACCATGCCTACGAGTTTCTCACCATATTTTGCAAAAACCATCCAACTTCGTTTTCCTTCTTTGGAGTTTTTTAATCGATCTTGCCAGAATTTACCAGGAGCATTTTTCTCAACATTATATGATGAAGAAAATGCTTGTGGTTCGTCCCAAAGAGCTTGAAGTCGAAAATCTTTAAAAGCCTCCCATGACACCCTTGTAGGCTTTACTATAGAAAAAGTATCCATTGAATTATCCAGTTATTAATTTTATCATACCGAGGATATCACTATTCTCTGCTGTAAAAATATACATCAACTCTAATTTTTCTGTCTGAGGAATGCGGATATTTTAATATCTTAACGAAGAACTTAACAATAACTGAGATTGCTTCGGTAGCTTTGTGTTAGAGAAATAGTTAATTTGACTTTGTAGGTAAAATAAGCTCAACAATCTTTTCTGGCTCTCTAAAGTTAACTGATTCAAATGATTCAAAAAAAGTCCTTCCTAGAAGAGGAAAGTCATGAGTATCAGAAAAATCACACTCTAAATTGAACCTTCGTCCCTCAAATAATACACCTATTGGATGTCGCTTAATCTTTATGATTCCACCACCAACGACTTGAGTCTTAAATTCAGGAGCTTTTGATAAATCTATGTTTAAGAATTCTGCAAATTCGTTGTTTAAAAGTATTTTATCTGCCCCACTATCTAATAAACACCAAATTGGATCAGTTATGATTCTCTTATATGAAAAATTTACAAGAGCTTTCGGTCTGTCAACTCTTTCTAAGTTAACTTTCTTCCTTAATACATCAAATCCTTCGTGTATATCTGGAAAGTATTTATATTTATAAACTGCCATTGCAAGGAGCAAGAAACGTTTTCGAAGAATTTACAAACGTAGTTTGAACTTTCCCTTTCATCTTATCAGGGATTAATTTATGTAAGCGTAAGTAGGTTTTTGCAGAAACAATAATGTTTCTTTCACTATCAAATGCTACCCACCTATTCTGTAGCTTTAAAAGCGTTGACTTATCTGAGAGATTAGATTTTTTTGCCATATATTCTAGGTTATCTATTATACCAGCAGATGTCAACGTCCACGTAAGAATTATGTATATATTTTTACACCACATCGTGTTGTTCAATATATCATGGGGGGTTAATTCTTCTGTCGCAGAAATGCGGGAATGTCCCATTCGTCTTCTTCTTTCAGATCGCTGTTGCCACTGTTATTGTTGCTCGTTACCGTCGTCCCCATGCTTTGATTAAATGGTTGTGATTGCTGTGTTGGCTGTGGTGTTTCCTGTTGCTGCGATGACGGCTTCTCATCCAGCCGTGGACCGGTGACGACGAATTGCTGGAGACGCTGCTTCGTCTGGTCAAATCCTGTCGCGACGACAGTAATTCGGATCTGATCATGCATTGATTCATCAATCGTCGCACCAAAGATGATATTTGCGTCAGGATCAGCAGCTGAGGAGATAATCTTTGCCGCTTCATCTACCTCAGACATAGTGAGATCGGGTCCACCGATGATATTAAAGAGGACACCACGTGCACCATCCATGGAAATCTCAAGAAGCGGTGAGGCGATCGCTGCACGCGCTGCTGCCTGCGCGCGATTCTCACCAAGGCCGGTACCGATACCCATAAGGGCAGAACCCGCATCTGACATAATTGTCCTGACATCGGCAAAATCGACATTGATAAGTCCCGGCATCGTGATCAGCTCTGATATTCCCTGCACGCCTTGTGTCAAAACAGAATCAGCGACCTTGAATGCATCAAGAAGTGAAATTTTTCGATCGATAACATCAAGAATCCGCTGGTTCGGGATGACAATAAGCGTATCAACCTTATCTTTCAGACCGTCAATACCCTCCTCTGCTGCCACCATTCTTCGTGTCCCCTCAAAAGAGAACGGTTTGGTGACGACAGCGACAGTGAGAGCACCGACTTCTTTGGCTACTTTGGCGATGATCGCTGATGCACCTGTCCCAGTACCTCCCCCCATCCCCGCAGTGACAAAAACCATATCCGACCCCTCAAGCATATCTTTTAGCTTCTCAGCAGATTCTTCGGCCGCTTGTCGTCCGATTTCAGGGTCTCCACCGCTGCCAAGACCCTTGGTAATATTCTCACCTATTTGCAGTTTTGTTGATGCCTGATTGGAAAGAAGTGCTTGTGCGTCTGTGTTGATTGCGATGAAGTCTACGCCTCGAATGTGGCTTTGCGAAATCATGGAGTTAATGGCATTACTCCCTCCACCACCGACACCCAAAACCCGTATTTTCGCGAAATTCGTCGTTTGAGGCCGAATAAGCATAGTGGATCAATCCTATCAGATAGATACGTTCTTTGCAAGAACTTTTGCTTACGGAATAAACGATTTGATGATTTCTATTACTCGTTTCAATATTTTTCCTCCTCCTGGAAGACGGGACATGTTGAAGCTAAATGCACTTGACTTTCCTGTACTTGCCGTCGAACCATACATCGCAAGGCCAATGACTGTCGCATACGCCGGATTTTGAATTTCATCGATAATGCCTTTCATATTTGTGGGCAAACCCGCACGGACCGGCATTGCCAGCATTCGTTTCGCTGCATCTTTCACGCCTACTGTCAACGCTCCTCCACCTGTCACGACAAGACCAGCAGGTGTCTGCCCACCAAATCCGCTTTTTTTGATCTCAAGACCAACCATAGTAAAAATTTCATTCAAACGGGGGCGGATAATGCCATCGACTAATGTTTTCTGCGATACTTTCCGGAGCTCCTCAGGCAAATTCAAATGTGTAAGATCTACTTCATCGGGCGCTTTCTTCTCAGTCTTTTCTTCTCCTTCTTCATCTGGCTTGACAATTTTCCGCTGCGGCTCGCGGGAAAGATAGAGTTTTATTTTTTCGGCACTTTCAAGGGAAATCCGTAGCCCGATCGCAAGATCATTTGTGATATGACGGGCGCCAATCGCAAGGACTGAGGAATACGCGACCGATCCTTCTGTATAGATAGAAATATCCGTTGTTCCAGCCCCTATATCAACGAGTATAACGCCAAGTTCTTTCTCGGTATCCGAAAGCACAGAGAGTGAGCTCCCGTATCCGTTGAAAACGAAACTGTCAACATCAACTCCTACTTCTGAAAACGCTTTCTCAAGATTTCGAACAGTAATACTGTTCGCAGTAATGATGTGGGTATCCACTTCTAGCCTCACTCCTGTCATGCCAATTGGATCCTTGATACCTTCCTGCCCATCGACAATGTAATTTCGTGGAAGTACATGGATAATCTCCCGTGTTGAGGGGAGAGAAACAGCTTTTGCAGCATCAATTACACGGGTTAAATCTCCATCATTTATTTCCCCGTTCGGATTGGATACTGCGACAACCCCGCGTGAATTCAAACTTTCTATTTGTGATCCGCCAATTGAGGCAACGACATGTGAAACAGAATAGCCAGCCATGCGTTCAGCGGATTCAATTGAGTTGTTGATCGCCGAGACAGCTTCTTCAATATCGACGATTTGTCCTTTGCGGATACCGAGTGACTTTACCTCGGAAACTCCCAAAACATTGACCACTTCATCGACCTTCGCGATAACAGTAACGATTTTATACGTTCCGACATCGATTCCGACAACTACTTTCCCTTCATTCATACATGTATTATAGTGCGACAACGACAGGCTTATCAAACCGGAGATCAAGCCTGCTGAATCGCTTCCCTTCCATTGTAAGACGATTCATGATGAGTTGTAAAGAGGAGAGTTGTTCATCTATATTTTTTTGAAAGGTGACAATAGCAATCCCTTTATCCTCAAACGTTATAATATAT